>CAJGCH010000272.1 GCA_904501845.1 uncultured Bacillaceae bacterium
CCATTCTCCGCCACCGCAAAATGATCCGGACCTGAATATACATTAATCATCTTCAAGTTTTCCACTTCCAGGCCTGTCTCTTCCCGCACTTCTCTCACCGCGGTCTCCTCAGCGCGTTCACCGAGCTCCATCAGCCCTCCGGCTAATCCCCATGTCCCTTTAGGGTACACTCTTTCCTGCAACAATAACCTCCCTCTCTCATCGGCAATCACGACCACACATCCGACCAAAATCAATGGACGATGCCCGACGAGCCTCCTGATATCTTCTATATAACCCATCCTCATTTCCCCCATTCTTTCAAGCTTCACTTATAAGAATATCTAGAATTGTATGCAAACTCACAAACAATATCCACATCTAACAGCTTCGTTAGATTTACAGATTTCGGCTTTATTTGATGATATCATACAAACATATTCAAAATATGAGGTGTAATGCATGGAACAGCTAACAAAAAACAGCTTAAAGTATATGATTGATTTAGAGATATTAAAAGCCGAAGAGGCAGTCAATTCATCCACTACAATCAGAAACTATTCACGTAAACTTAATGAATATAAAAAAGCAAAACAACTTAAACAACTAGTCACTGAACTAGACATGGGTCAGGACTACGTAGTTTCTCATCTTTCAAAAATAACGAATCAAGCTATCATTTAATAATCATTTTTTCCTGAAATGCCGCCTCCTGGCATTTTTTTTGCATATGAGAGATTTCTGATGGCATAGCCCATTCACGGGAACTAATCCTCCATGCCGCTGTGAATATTTCCTCTTCTCTTTCTAATACTAAATGAGAGAAGGAGGGATAAAGATCGCTGAAAAGGCAAAGGAATCAAAAATCAAGGAGAATCCAATATAACCAACATCCTAAATAACTTGGAGGTAAATACATGTCTCATTCAAAAAAAGAAGAGGAACGACATTGGAAACAAAGAAAGAATAACCAGCATCCGCATGATGACGTCAAGAGCTTTAAAAAACTTGGGGAAGATATAGCCCAAATAACGAAAAAATACGATGCAGAATAAGCCCATCGAAGTTCCTTCGTATTTTTGAGCTGTCATGCCGATAAATGTTCAACGTATTAAATGAAGACATTTTTTTCTTCAGCACACCAAACTTACTTAAAACAAACCGGGCAGATTCTTATTATATGCCCGGTCTAATGATCTATTTAAATAATGATATTCCATACGCTTCAAAGACTTCAGAAGGAACGAAAAATCTTGCTGTCATCAATGGGTCAACAATTTGTGAGACTTGCACATGGCCGCAAACGCTGAAGAGCATGGATAAGTCTGCTGCAGAGAGCCCTGTCAGCGGCTCCATGATATCAATAAAAATTTCCACAGCCTCCCTGGCAGCTTCGTCTAATGTCGGCTTAGAAACGATGACCGCTGCTCCTTCCTCGTTCACGACAATCGGGTGGGGTATGGACTTTCCTTCCATAACCTCAAGAGTGACCATTACTTTCCCCGCCACTTCAATGCCTGAAACGCCGATTTCGCCATCTCCCATTGCGGCATGCAAATCACCTAAACCAAAGAGCGCCCCTTCTTGGAAGACTGGCAAATAAAGGACTGCCCCTTTTGTTATTAATGTAGTATCCATATTCCCGCCATGCTCACCAGGTGTGCCACAGGATATCCCCTCGTTTGCGGGAGCAACCCCAATGACCCCAATCATCGGGTTTATCGGCAATCTGAGCTGCTCGTTAAATCTATATGTATTATCCACAATATCAACTTTCTTAATCGCAAAATCCTCTAAGCGGTGGCCCATGACTCCTAAATCCTTGCCAGTTGCGATGATGCCGGTTGAAGCAATCTCAAGCTCATCAATTGTCACCTTCAGCACATCTCCTGGTTTAGCTCCCTTCACATAAATAGGTCCAGTCGCGGGATTGATATGATTCCAGTCGATGGCCTGATAGGACGTTTCCTCTGATTCAATCTGTCCTAAGAAACAATCATGCGTTTCAATCACCACCTGCTCACCCGAAGAAATCGTCATTGCTGGCTCATGTTCTTTATCAAAGGAATAGATATAATGTTCTTTACTGAGAATAACCATTTCATAGCCTCCCGCCTATTTGTAGTTTGAAAATTCAGTCATTTTATTTATCATACAGAAATAGCGTTCCATACTCAAGACAGCGGGATGAATCAACAAAAAAAGAACCCATAAATCATGAGTTCTGTTTTTCATTTTATAGAGATATCTCTGCACGTTTCCCGGTGTAATTGCTTCCAAGAAACTCAAACAATTCGGGAGCCCGGTCATAAAATTGCTCCATTCCCTTCTTATGCGATTCCCACATCACTTTCGTGTCCTTCTCGAAGCTTTTTAAAGCATGTGGGGGACGATAAACAAATGCACGGCCTTCTCGTTCCATTTGTTCAATCAAGTCCATCGTCTGATTATAATGATCCGCACGCCTCTCCATCGCTCGTACCATGTGCGGATATTTCTTGCGGAAAAGCTTCATCGCCCATTTCGTCTGACCATCAAGTACCTTTCGATACCCCGATTCACGGGTCAGAATGATCACATGCTTGTCATAGCCATCTGCCATTGCCTTATGTATAGGAATCGGATCAGCCAAACCGCCATCATAATAGGGTACGTCATTAAGTTTAATCTCCGGGAATAATACCGGGATGGCACATGTCGCCCGCAGAATCGTAGCCCCCTTATCCATCGTTTTTCCATCCACATATTCGACCTCTCCTGTATAGGCATTGGTCACGCCAAACAGAAGGGAGCCCTCATAGCTTTGGAATGTCTCCCAATCAAAGAAATCCAATTGGTTGGGAACCGTATCATAAGCGAATGTTAGCCCGAACAAACTTCTCTCTGTGAGAAAATTTCGCATCCCAAGATAGCGTTTGTCATTACGGTAGGTAGATATAAAGCGGATCGTCCGGTTTTTCTGCTCAGAAACATAGGAACAGGCACTGATTGCGCCTGCAGAGATGCCCAATATATAAGGAAACATGATTTCGCTCTCAAGAAAACCATCCAAGATTCCCGCCGTATAAACCGTGCGGAATGTTCCGCCCTCCAGTATTAAGCTCGTATTGTTCACATTGATTGGAATCATGCGATATGGCCTCCTTTATTCTGTGAGTATATAAATGGGGTAATGTGTTAGTATCGTCCATGAACTTGTTAAAGAAAATGATTCAATAGCTTCACACTCATTAGTCCCAGTAAAGTTAACATTTTATATTGTAGCAAAACTATCCGGATGTTTCAGCAGAATATTCTAACGGGCTATATTGACTAGATTACTTGCCTCCATCATTTGCAGGGTGAATACAGTCGGACGACTATATACTCTTTTAATACTATCTTAATTAACGTACCTTATACTATGTTAGGCCTTCATTCACCATTTCTTCAGGCATAACAGTTTCCAGCTATCAGGGTTCTTTCTAAATGAGGGGTTACAAAGGAGGATACTAGAGTCATGAATAAAGAGGTTATTCCCATTAAGGAGATTATCGATTTCGAGTCCCGTTCTGAAGAGTTTTTCCCTATTGAGTGGTATAAGCATATGCTGACCAATCACCCGCTATATTTTGAGGAGAAGACACGGACTTGGAACGCCTTTAAGTATGATCACGTTAAAGAAGTACTGAGTAATTACGAATACTTTTCGAGCGAAGGACCAAGAACGACGATATTTGTCGGCGCCAACAGCGAGAGTGAATCATCCGTTTCAGACACAGGATTGACAACACTGACGATGTTAGACCCGCCTAGGCATCGAAAAGCCCGCTCCTTATTGGCCGCTGCTTTTACTCCGCGCAGCCTGAAGGATTGGGAACCACGTATTGAACAAATTGCAAAGGATTTAGTCGACCAAATCGATCCATCCGCTACCGTTAATGTGATTGAGGCATTATCGGGACCGATGCCAAGTATCGTCATAGCCGACCTGTTTGGCGTACCTGTCGAAGACCAGCAGCAGTTTAAGGAATGGGTCGATATCCTCTTCCAGCCATATGACA
>CAJGCH010000273.1 GCA_904501845.1 uncultured Bacillaceae bacterium
AGAAGCGAGATAAGGAGGGTGTGTTATATTATAGAGTAACGACCCATGAATAAGGAAGTGGTACAAAATGAATGAACGAATTCAAGGCAAAATGATTGCCATCACTGGTGCTTCAGGCGGACTGGGGATGGAGATTGCGCGGCATGCGGCAAAGAACGGGGCAAACCTGATTCTGATGGCAAGAAGCTATGATAAACTTGAGAAGCTGCGCGATGAATTGATCGCTAAATATTCAATTAATGTATATGTATATGGCCTTGATGTCTCAAAGCGGGAGGATGTTGAAAAGACATTTAAGAGGATTGAGCAAGAAGCAGGTGTGATTGATGTGCTCGTCAATAATGCCGGTTATGGTGTGTTTGATCATGTCCTTGATATGGATTTGGATGATGCAGAGGGAATGATTGAAACGAATGTGCTTGGCTTGATTACGTGCACGAAACTTGTTCTCCCCGGCATGGTCAATCGCCGCTTTGGCCATATTATCAATATCGCCTCACAGGCAGGGAAAATGGCTACGCCTAAATCAAGCGTCTATTCGGCAACAAAGCATGCGGTGTTGGGGTTCACGAACTCCTTGCGCATGGAAATGCACGGCAAGCATGTTTACGTGACATCTGTCAATCCAGGTCCAATTCGCACCAATTTCTTTAACATTGCGGATAAAGAAGGCACATACATAAAGAATGTTGACCGGCTGATGATCGATCCAGTGAAGCTTGCCGGACGAATCGTGGATGCGATGATAACAGGCAAACGGGAGATTAATGCCCCAAGCTGGATGAATGCCGGAAGCAAAATCTACGGACTCTTCCCGCGGACTTTTGAAACGCTAGGAAGAAGCCAATTCAATAAGAAATAAGACCACCAGTTAGTACATCACTCCTATATATGTGATGTACTTTTTTTGTTCTTCTATATATGTTTGAAAATTGAAACTTTTTCGCCTCCCTGACCGTAATTAAAGTAACAATTATGGGATTGGAGGAAAAGGTCTATGAGTGATAAAGGCTGTATTAAATGCGGGAGCAGAGAGGCAGGAAAGAAGGAAGTAGCCATGACGGGAACGGGGCTGTCTAAATTTTTGGATGTGCAGCATAACACCTTTATAGTCGTCTATTGCAAGAACTGCGGCTACTCCGAATTTTATAATAAGCAATCATCCAAATCATCGAATATCATTGATTTGTTTTTTGGTTAATCATTGAAGGGAAAAGGGGAGACACAGTGGGGAAAGCAAAGGTCATGATTCTAGGGACATTCCATTTGCGCTATACACCAGATTTGTACAGGAGGGATATTGGGGGAATCGATAATTCTGAAAGACAGCAGGAGATCAGGCAAGTTATCAATCATGTGAAGGAGTTTCGGCCGACTAAGATTGCATTCGAAGTGGTAAAGAGAGAGAACGACCGGCTGAATGCGGAATATGAGCGCTATTTAAAGGGGGAGCTTGAGCTAGAAGTCGATGAAGTGCATCAATTCGGCTTTCCTATCGCAGCAGAATCCGGGCATAGCCAAGTCTATGCGGTTGATTGGATGGAATCTGTCGGTAATAGAGGCATTGGCGAGGTTTATGAATGGGCAAAGGCGAATCAGCCTGAGTTATTCAATCTAATCGAAGAGGCCTATCAAAAACCTGCTAGAGCTTCCATGGAGAATATCAATCATATTTATGAGCTTATTCAGCATGTCAATGATGATCAGGTTATCCGGTTAAGTCATGAATCATACATGGCATTGGCCCGTATTGGAAAAGGGGAAGACTATGTCGGGATTGATTGGCTAAGATGGTGGTATCAGCGCAATTTGATTATTTACAAGAATCTGGCTGAGCTGATTGCGCCAGATGAGCGGATTGTTCTGCTAATAGGCGGTTCACATATTCATTTAATCTCACAATTTTTCAAGGAAAGTAATCTAGCTGAAGTGGTTCCTGCAAGTTTATATTTACAATAAGGGAATTTAGGAATTTATATTCTTATATAAGGAGGGTGATTAGGATGGAACGGGATACATTACGGTTATTAAAATGGATTTCAGCTGGAATTGAAGCCTTTCTCGGCATACCGGTTTTAGGCGGAACAATCATTATAGCAACGGGCTGGGCGCCACTAGGAATCATGTTTATCTTTCATATTGTGCTTGTCGTTTTCTCGAGCAAGGCAGGGGAAAAAGCGGCCGGTAATATTGTTGGGATTATCACATCAATTGTAGCGTTCATCCCAGTTTTGGGGATGATCATGCATTTAGTCACAGCAGCCGTTATTGCACTTGAGACGGCAGGGCAGAAAAGTTCGAGGGCAGGATAGGTTTCTTTGCCCATCCGCATTTATAGACTATCTTAATGATAAAGCACGAATGCCGAAGAGCATTCGTGCTTTTGTTAGTTGATTGTCCTGTCTTTTAGTTGGTGAGATCTATATCGCCAATCTCTGTTTTCAGGTCAACAGCCGTACGGCCGTTGCCGCTCATATAGCTGTTCGTTTTCTTATCGAAGATTTGAATGCTTCCTATTTCTGAAGACGCACTAATATAATGATTTTCAGGTACTTCACTGACAGAAATCGAGATATTGCCAATTTCATTGCTAGCGGTGATAGGCTCTCCGATTGCTGGGACTTCAACGTCGATATTGCCGATCTCATTTTTTAAGACAAGTTCTCCTGTCGAATCCTTGATTGTGATATCACCAACTTCGGATTCAGATTGAATTTTTTTTGCACGGATGCCTGTAATTTCAATTGAGCCCACTTCATTATCGGCTGTGATTTGCTGATAGGTCTTTGCTGGAAGATGAATAATGATGTCGGTTGCTTGTTCGTTGAAGTTAATGCCAAAATTAATGGCATTTTGTTTGGTGGCTGATACTGTTAGCGTATTCGCAACTAGTTCTGTTTTGATTGGCTCGCCTTTCTTTGGACCAATTGATTCAACAATGACAGCATCCCCAGCCGTTGGTTGAATCGTCAGAGAACCTAGATCGCCCCAAACGTCAATTTCATCAATGATAGCGTCAGCAAAATTCGTGGCACTCTTTTCTCGCTCTGCAGCGGAGAAGTATGACTTCCCTGTAAGAAGGGCTCCAATTCCGCCGATGGCTATGAATAGGACTCCAGTAATAAATACTTTTCTAAACATTTGATTCCCTGCCCTTCACAATGGTTATATTCCATTTGCAATAATGAATGATCAGTCTCATGGAGAATTTAGATAGATGGTACATCCCGATAAAAAGAAGAAGACCAAGACCGCACGCACCAATTGAGACGAAAATCTCAAAGAGGGAGGAAGGGTTATAATCTAATATAATCCCGGCTAATTGGATGATGGGAGCGGTAATCATGGTAATACTTGCGAGCCATCCGGCAAACAGTATGGAGACGATGGCAACCAATGGTCCAACAACAAGGAGAAAATTCAAGAAGCTTAGCCCAATGGTCAGACCAATGATTCGGAGGACATTGGACAGAGATGGTTTATGCTCGACTTTTGCGATGGAGCTATTAAGCACCAGTTCTTTCGCGATTGTCCTTGGAGAACCAAGACCTGCAGTAATCTCTAATTCATCCTTTCCTTCAAGCTGGCCGATTTCGAAGTACTCCTCGTAATCTGTGAGGATCTCATTCCGTTCATCAGACGGAAGGCTCTGGAGCTGTTCAGCTAATTGTTTCATAAACTCTTCTTTCCTCAACATTCTTCACCTTCTTTAATGATTTGATTAACACCAATAGAAAACGTACGCCATTCCTCGATTAACTGTTCCATATAAGCACGGCCGCTCTGTGTCATGCGGTAATATTTACGTGAAGGTCCCTCTGTCGATTCTTTGAGATAGGTTGTGAAGAATTCTTCCTTGGTAAGGCGGCGTAAAAGAGGGTAAACGGCCCCTTCGGAGATTTCGAATTTATCGGAGATCTCCTGAACAAGCTCATAACCGTACCGGTCCCGCTTATTGACGAGGACAAGTACACATAGCTCAAGTACGCCTTTCTTAAATTGGACATTCACT
>CAJGCH010000274.1 GCA_904501845.1 uncultured Bacillaceae bacterium
CATCACGGTCGTCGAGAAGAATCCGGATATCATCCAGCTATTCCAAAGTCATATCCTTCCTCAGTTCAAGCATGCTGATAAAGTACGCATCATTGAAACAGATGCATTCGAATATGCGAAGAAGTCCATGCCGACGGAAGGCTATGATTTTGTGTTCACAGATCTTTGGCATGACGTTTCAGATGGGATGGGAATGTACCTAGAAATGAAGAAACATGAAAAGCTCTGCCCTGGAACTGTGTTCTCCTATTGGATTGAGAAATCCATCCAATGTTATTTATAAGGAAAAGGCTTATCCTATATGGATGGGCCTTTTCTCATAATTGCTTTTGTCGAAACATATCGGAAGAAAAATAGAGGGTATCAATGGTAAATATTGTATACTTAAAGCAACGAATTGCATGTAAGCGCTGTCATTATTTTAAGGAGGTTTTGAATGGATGAATACATCCCATTATGCTGTTTGGCCCAATCGAATGCCAAAGTCTTTGACGGTGCCGGAAAGCCCTTTATTCGACAATCTGGCTGTTACGGCAAAACGCTATCCGAAAAAGGCATGTCTCCATTATTATGGAACGACGATAACGTATGAAGAGGTGCTTCATGAAGTAGAGAAACTCTCTTCCTATCTTCTTCATGAGCTTCAGGTGCAGCCGAGAGACCGTGTCATCCTACTAATGCAAAACGCGCCCCAATATGTGATTGCCTTTTATGCGATCCTGCGTGCCCAAGCAGTGGTCGTTCCGCTCAACCCAATGAATACAACCAATGAACTGAAATTCTATCTCCAAGATTGTGAGAGCAAGACAGCCATAGTCGGGCAGGAGCTTCACGAAGAAATCAGCCCTCTCCTCAAAGATACCTCACTCGCAAACATCGTGGTTGCTGCTTACTCTGATTACCACGCCTCAACGGATGAAACACTCGCGCCTGAAGTGAAAAGTGCCCGAATGAATTTTGATGATAAGCAGATACATCTATGGCATGACATCATGCAGACCAATTTGCCTGTTCAGCCTTTTGAAGGACAGCCTGATGATATGGCTGTTATTCCTTATACCTCTGGAACTACAGGGCTGCCAAAGGGATGTGTGCATACAAACCGGACCGTCCAGGCAAATGTCGTCAGTGCAGCCAATTGGCTGAATACGACCACAGATTCGGTCCATTTATCAGCCCTGCCTTTCTTCCATGTTACCGGGATGCTCCACAGCATGCATACTCCTATCTATATGGGGGCGACGATGGTCATCCTGACGCGCTGGAACCGGGAGCACGCCGTTTCTTTTATTGAGGATTATCATTGTACCCATTGGATTAACATAAGCACAATGGTTATTGATTTCTTGGCGAATCCAAACCTCTCTGACTATGATATCTCCAGTCTTTCCTGTATAGCAGGTGGCGGAGCGGCCTTGCCTGAGGCAGTCGGTGAAAAACTTCATAGGCTGACAGGGCTTCGCTTTGCAGAAGGGTATGGGCTGTCTGAGACGATTTCTCATACACATTTCAATCCGATAGATCGTCCTAAGCTTCAATGCTTAGGCGTACCTGCCTTTAATGTTGATGCACGAGTTATCGATCCTTCCACCTTAAGAGAACTGGGACCAAATGAACCGGGTGAAATCATTGTGAATGGTCCGCAAGTGTTTACAGGTTATTACAAGCGCGCGGAGGAAACCGAACAGGCTTTCATTGAAATGGATGGCAAGGCCTTTTTCCGCACAGGAGACATTGGCCGTTTTGATGAGGAAGGATATTACTTTATGGTCGACCGGATGAAGCGAATGATCAATGCGTCAGGTTACAAGGTATGGCCGACAGAGGTTGAGAGTCTTTTGTACAAGCATCCCGCTGTAGAGCAAGCATGCGTTGTCGGGGTCCCTGACCCGAAGCGAGGGGAAAGTGTTAAGGCCTTTATTATTTTGAGTGAGGAAGCGAAGGGAAAGGTCGAAGAAACGGAAATGATTGAATGGGCAAAGACACAGATGGCGGCCTATAAATATCCGCGGTCGATTGAATTCAGGGATGCATTCCCGATGACGGCAAGCGGTAAAATTCTTTGGCGCAAGCTCCAGGATGAAGTACGGAATACGGAGGAGGCTGTAAAATGATGAACATGGTAGAGACGGTGACAGGTCCTATTCCTGTTAGTGCGATGGGTAAGACGCTGGCCCATGAACATTTCATCTTTGGATATCCAGGCTATCAAGGGGACTGTACATTAGGTCCGTTTAATGAAAGAGAAGCCCTTGACCAAGCGATAGGCATAGCTCGTGAGATGATGAGTTTTGGTGTCCGGACCGTTGTCGATCCAACACCGAATGAATGTGGGAGAAATCCTGGATTCCTAAGAAAAATTGCCGAGGAGACCGGTCTGCAGATCATCTGTGCCACTGGATTTTATTATGAAGGAGAGGGAGCGACTACCTATTTCAAATTCCGTGCTGCGCTTGGCTCGGCTGAAGAGGAAATCTACGAGATGTTCAAACGGGAGATTACAGAGGGAATCGGGGAGACTGGCATCAAACCTGGTATCATCAAGCTTGCCTCAAGCCTGAATGAGATTACGGATTATGAGCGAATGTTCTTCCGCGCAGCGGCAAGAATTCATAAGGAGACCGGTATTATACTTTTAACTCACACACAGGAAGGAACCATGGGGCCTGAACAAGCTGAACTGTTGCTTGAGCTAGGTGCAGATCCCGCTCGGACGATAATTGGACATATGTGCGGGAATGGAAACCCAGCCTATCATAAACATGTGATGGATCTTGGATTTCGCATTGGATTCGACCGATTCGGGCTTCAGGGGATTGTTGGAGCACCAATGGATGAGGATAGAATCAAGCCGCTTGTGTCCTTAATTAAGGAGGGATATGAGAACCAAATCATCCTCTCGCATGACACGGTCAATATTTGGCTGGGCCGTCCCCTTCCGATGAGTGATCAGCTCGCTGCAATGATTGGTAATTGGAAGCCGACCCACCTTTTCGAGAATATTATCCCAAGACTTATGGAACTTGGGGTTAATCAGGAGCAAATTGATAAGATGTTCACTGATAATGTGGAAGGATTATTTAGTGGCTACCCGGCTAAAGTACGCTTATGAAATGTTCGGGCCCTAGGCATTGCTTGAAAACAAGTGTCTAGGGGCCTCTTATATTTATTTTACAATTGATTATACTAATCGGTAACAAATTATCGATGATACAGGAGAAAATAATAGAGGTCGGATATACAGGAATATGTGAATGTACGAATTGATGCGGAGCAGCTCCGTTATATTAAGAAACTACAGGAATTACTATGTCAAAGGCTTGATATGGAGCTGCCAAAAGAATATGACATCCCTGATATTGCTGTAGAGCAGGCATTGTTTACTTATATAGATTTAATGGAGAAAAATTATCGTCTATCTGGAGAGCAATGGGAGGAGGTATATCAAAAGTGGAGCGGAGTTAGTGATGTCCCCCGAACATTAGATGACTTTAAGGGGAGAGAATAATATTATTGATGGATGCAAAGGATTTTACTATATGGTCCTACTAACGTTACATATCTTAATCAGACTGCAGGCAGCTCAAAGAAATTTGGCATGCCTGCATTTTTGCTGTATGGTGGTGTGAGTGAATGCATGCATGTATTATTTTCTGCTAATGCAGCGAGAATAAATTATTGTAAAATATAGAAACTTTGTATTATTGTAAATATATCGGATGCCTAACCGCAGAGGATTCAAATGGGAAGAGCCGGCAGTAATGCTGTACAAGATAGTTGAAACCTGGGTTCACCTGTTATGGACGGCATTGTGAACATAAGCGTCGTGAACACAAGGGAAGAATAGTTACTAAGAAGGATGACAGAGCAATTGCATAAAGCTGTGAGCCCTGAATTCAGAAACATCATTTTTGAGTTAGTGCTTTATCAAGCCGAGAGAAGGTGCGTCAAAGATGGAAGCAGAAATGAAGGATATTGATAAACGGGCATGTCAATTTGCCGAGATGGCTC
>CAJGCH010000275.1 GCA_904501845.1 uncultured Bacillaceae bacterium
ACAATAATTAAGCCTTCTGTCTCAAGAAGCTTCATCGCACCGGCAATCACGCCGATTCTCGTACGGCGGTTTCCTTTGCGGACACTGAACTCATCTGTATCGACTTCCATATGCGTCCATGTCGTCACGATTTCCTGCATATCGACCATTTGATCATGGGCAATGGCCGGATTCTCCTTCAGCATGGAGGACCATTTTGACATCAGTTCGTTTACATGACGTTCCAATGCATAGAAGGTAATACCCTCGCGCTTCGTTCGGATTTTGGCAGCCTGATTCTTATCAATCATCGCCATAAAGCTCATTATGATGACACTCATCAAATGGAAATGTTTCTTGTTCTCGATATGGCGGTGCCGTTCCTTCATATGAGTAAAGTTCGTCGCAAACACCGAGCCGGTCGGCTGCACAACGAGATGGATCCTTTTCGGGGATTCAATGATAAAGGTTCCCGACTCATCAGCCAGCATCATGACTGCCTGCCTGACATCAGGTTCATAATAAGATTGAAAATGTTCGCTAGTCTCATCGATGACTTTATCTTTTAATAGAGTAAAGTATACGGAGGACGCTTTTTTCAGGATTTCTGCGTTCATTTATATCCCTTCCTCCTGTATGCATATTTTAAATGGGGTCATTTTCGTCCGGTACCAGATTAATGGATCGGCGCGATGGTCAAATTCCGTATAAATCTGCCTTCCTTCAAGAGCAAGAAATTGCGGATCACCATTCATTAATTTATGTAGCAGCTTCTCCCTTTCATCACTCAATGCCTCTTCCTGGCGATGTGGTGATTGAATGGTGAGCGGCTTTTTATCAAACATCATCCAAAGATCAAGAGTTTCGCTCTCCTCAAACCACTCATCCTGCACCTCAAGCGGGAGTTCCTTTAAGTCTGCAAGCGAGAATTCTCCATAATACATCAAGCGCTCGAACACATAGCTCCAAGCCCTAACGACAGAGGACCAATCCGTAATTCGTTTCTCCATCCAGTCCTCTTCCATTTCCTCTTGTTCGCTCTCATCAATCGCTTGAGTGGCTGCGAGCTCCTGCTCGCCCCAAATCCACTCTAGCGGAAGGATGAACTCATTCTTCGGAGAGAATAGTGGTCCAATCAGCTTTTCAACAAGCCCGAAGTCCTTGATGCCTTCCTTCATGACCCAATCCTCGTAAATTTGCTCGCGGAAAGAGACAAGGCTGTTTTCCCAGAACAGGGATGGGTTCTCAGCTTTCAGCTTCATTTCATGGGAGATGTTTTGAATGACCAATTTCGCAAAGCGGTCATGGAGCTGCCTCGTATGCTCGATTTTATCATGGAGGAGCATGAGCTCACTTTGGACGGTCTCATCCTCTTCTGTCCGTTTGGCCTTCTCAATCATCGAGGTAATGGTACGGAAATGATTTTTCTCTTCCTCGAATTGCTTCTCGATTTCCCAGCGGTTATCCTCCCGTCTTCTTTCCTGTTCGACGAGCAGAATCTTCGGGTTGTTCATCATTTCCTTCTGGAAGCTGTATTCCTTTGTCATCAAACGATTCACGCGTGAGATTAAATGGTCGAGATTTCTCGCCGCCTTGCGGAAATTCCCGTTTTTGATCAGCTTCATGCTATAAAGCTGTTCAATCGTAATGGAAAATTCCTCTGCCATCTCCCGGCTCATGAAAATCATTTCCTGTGCCACATCGGTCAGCTTATAGACAATGGAGCCCCCGAGCTCAAGATTCGTGTACAGCTCATCCATCTCTACATAGCGGAAGGTCTGTGTCCCCCAAGAGTTGCGAACCTCATCAAAATATAGCGATTCAAACGGCTTCGAGAATTCCTCACGCCCTTGGTATAGAAGACCGCTGGCGATTCTTTCAACCTGCCGGGTGTCGGCTGTTAGCTTCATCTGTTTGATCGTATCATTCACCATGTGGAGGATGTCGCTCTTGCTCCTTCCATCATCATCATTCAGCTCACGATAAAAGATGGTCAGGAGCACTTGCATAAGAACAGCCTGCAAGTATGGCTTCAATTCGCCTACCTCCATGCCTCTGCCCAGCTCAAATAGCGGGTTTAAGCGCTTCATCCTTTCTCCAAAGCCTTCCCAAGATTCGTTCATAGCCATCTCCTCCAGCTTTCAACCGTCAGTACTTCTTGCGGTATCCTTTTTTGGTTCTTCCACAAGCTCTCCAATTGAATTTGTTCTTCTTCAGTGAACCAAGAGAAGAACGCGTTCTTATCGAACTCATTTCGGACTTGCTTACGTTCCTCATTGGCGAGCTGCTCACACTCGAGCATTTTCCGGTATATCTTCAAGGCTGGCTGGATCGAGCAATCCCCGTACCGCTCCTTTAAGCGGTTGAAAATGGTGTAGCCTTCCGCATCCAGATCACCTGCATAGTAAAATAGATACGGCTTTTCAGGGAACATACGGAAGAAGAAAGAAAAACTGCTTTCAATCTTTCTCCCTTCGCCATAAATAATCATTTCAGGTTCATAATCAAGTGATTCCTCTTCAAGGAGTTTGATGCTCGTATGGAAAAAGGAGAGATTCTCAACAATCAAGATTCGTTTAATTGATGCAAGATCGCAGCCTTTTTTCATCCAATAGACAAATGGCTCCCCATATTTCACCGTTTTCAGCCTCTTTATATCCACACCGATCCGATGCAGGAATCCGCTTCCTTCAGGGTACAGCTGCTCATCAGAGAGGAATTTCTCATGTCCGAATAATTCCAAACACCGCTCTTCAAGAGAAACCACCTCCCGCTCATCTTCCGTCTTCAGGAACTCATACATTTTCATGATTCGTTCCCACTCCTCATTCGTCTGCCACTCGGGATGCTGATTATAATAGGTGAAATCAAGCAAATCATTGCGTTTCAGCATCTCGAGACGATCCCAATTCGCTTCCTGCTTTTTCACATTCACCCAATAATAGAGGGGCAACAATGGTGAACGCCCATTTATCTGCTTATTCATGATTGGACTAAGGATGTCTTCCTCGACCATCGCCTGAATCGTCTCATAGAATAATGTATAGCCGTCCATATCATAATAATCTTCAATCTGCTGATGCAGCTGATATTCCAGGTCATTAATATTTAACTTCTTTTTCTGTCTCGGATGCTGGATGTCTTCGATAAATCCGCGCACCCTCGTTTCAATAATATTGATGTTGCCCACCTTCTTCTAAAACAAATACACTATTGGATTATAACAAAACAAGGAGTTTAAGAGTATCTAAAATTTGTAGGGAACTGCCTGTAAACATACTTACATATGATGATTTTTTCCTGAATGTAAACAAGTTTCATCAAGCGTTTCGTAGTCAAAAAACATAAAAGCTGGGAAATGCCTATATAAAGTGGAGATGGGATTAATCCTATAGACCTGGATAGAGTAGAGAAAGGGTATTAAGATTTTTTATATAATTTTATGGATTCAACCAAGCTCCCATAGTGATTGAAATAAATATATAGATCAAATGTCTATATTAATCTCTGTAACAAACCCCATTATTTTTTTCATAGCGAGTATGCCTCCTATTATCATATAACTTAATAATGATAAACGATTTTGCATTTTTTTGCAAGAGTTTTTGCATAAATATATAAATTTATATATATAATTATACTCTTTCGTTAAAATTCAAAAGCCCGCGCTCTTTCATAAAGGATAAAAGTGTTTCTTTGTGATTATAAAAAGGAGAAAGTGAGATCAAGGACAAAGTCTCTGAAGTCGTCAAAAAATATCTCACGTGAAACGCGCCGTCACGATAAACTCGTTTCAATTTAGCATTTGCGCATTTGAGCAAATCGTCGGCAATTTCCACGAGTTTTTTAAGTTCGTCTTTCATCAAAGACACCTTATAGTCTTTGTATTTATAGTCGTCCTCTTTTTTTGTGATAAGTCTTATAATTTCCCCTTCCCCAAGGGATAATGTTTTTTGTATTTGGTTTATATCTTCAAATCCGTCGGACACGGAAAAC
>CAJGCH010000276.1 GCA_904501845.1 uncultured Bacillaceae bacterium
AATCGCGAGCATCAGCCCGACTTTATGAATCATCATCAATACCATAGGTCACTCACCTTACATTATGTAACTTTCCACTATATCAAGATTATTGATAATGATTATCACTGTCAATATGCCGTTTGAAAATACAATTATTTGTCAGTTTTCCTTTAACGATATTCAATGCAGCACAAAAAAAAAGATGCCGTGGACTCCTTATACATAGGATCCACGACATCTTTATTCTGCTTAGCTCATGCCGACCATTTCTTTTTCAACATTTACTTGTTTCATATAATCAAGAACCTTCCCGACCGCTGCCACTCCCTGATCAATGCAATCCGGCATTCCGACTCCTTTATGGGAAGCACCTGCTAAATATACACCAGGAAGCTCTGCGGACATTAAGCTTTCAATCCTTCTTAAGGTGGATGTATGTCCAACCCTGTATTGAGGCATCGCCTCTCTCCAGCGGCTGACAACTGAAAACAGAGGTTCTTCCGTAATATTCATGATTTGTTTCATATCGCGAAGGACAATCTGAACGATCTCCTCATCAGACAGGTCGACTATTCCCTCATCACCTGGTCTGCCGACATAGCAGCGCAGGAGTGCCTTGCCCTTTGGCGTGGAATGCGCCCACTTTTTATGCGTCCATGTGCAAGCCGTGATGCGGCAAGGGCTGTTGCGCGAGACGACAAAGCCCGTCCCATTAATATCCTGCTTGACAGCACGCTCGTCAAACGCAAGCGACACAGTCGCCACCGACGTAGACGGCATGTGCTTAAACGGCTCAAAAAATGAATAGTCAGGGAACAAACGCGGGATGGCTTGATGCGGCGTTGTTACAATGATGGCAGCCGCCTGCATGAATTCCCCATCGCTTAATCCTATGGCATATCCTTTTTCTTGTTTCGTTATACTTTCCACCGAGAGATTCTTTCGCACCATCTCAGAAGGGAGCTTGGCCTCTATCGCATCAATCAGTGATTGCAGCCCTTTTTCAAATGTGCGGAACATACCAACACGGTGATCGCCTTTATCCTTCTTCTCTACCTTCGGAGCAGCCTTCCCAGTTCGGTTCTTCTTCGTCCCAAGAATGAGACTGCGATGCTTCTGCTCTGTCTCTAACATGTCAGGGAAAGTCGATAAGATACTCAATTGATCAAGGTCCCCTGCGTATATGCCTGACATAAGCGGCTCTACGAGGTTTTCTACAACTTCGTCACCAAGCCTCCTCCTTAAGAAAGGTCCAAGCGGCTGATCACCCGTTTCCTTTGAGCGCGGGAGCACAAAATCCATTGCCGCCCTCATTTTTCCAACCGGGGAGAACAGGCGGCTTTTGATGAAGGGGCTGATTTCAGTCGGAATGCCCATCACGGCACCGCCTGGAATCGGAAGCAGCTCATCACCAATCAAGATATAGGATTGCCCTGTTGAATTCGGAACAATGGCTCCTTCTATCCCTACATCTTTAGCCAGCTGTGCCATGCTCTTTTTGCGGGCCAAAAAGGAATCTGGACCCCGTTCGATGACAAAGCCATCACGTACAACTGTCTGCATCTTTCCACCCAGACGGTCGGAGCTTTCAATCAGAACTACCTGATAGGGCAAGTGCTCTTCTTCTATTTTCCTTTGCAGATAGAAAGCTGAAGCCAAACCAGTCAGTCCTCCGCCAATGATTGCTATATATTGATTGTTAGAGTCCACTTGTATCCCCTTCTCTTCCTTGATGATTACTTGCGTCCCATTATCTCAGTGATGGCATCTACCATTGCGTTAATGAACAATGGGTCAGTATTCGGCATGGCTGGACGATAGTAAGAAGCGCCAACCTCATCTGTTACGACCTTGCACTCATAGTCATTATCATATAAAACTTCCAAATGCTCGGCCACAAAGCCTACCGGTGTGTAAACAAAAGCTTTATAGCCTTTTTCCTTATGCAGATCCCTTGTCAGATCCTGCACATCTGGTCCAAGCCAAGGTTCAGGCGTTTGTCCGGCACTTTGCCAGCCGACTGCATAATTCTCCACACCAGCTCCTTGAGCAATCAATTGAGCTGTTTCAGCCAATTGGTCGGCATATGGATCTCCCATTGCGATGATTTTCTCAGGCAAGCTATGTGCGGAAACAATCAACGCAGCATTGGCTTTTTCATCTTCAGGCATCTGTGCAAAGGTTTCTTTCACCTTATCTACCCAATACTGAATAAACTTAGGCTGTGTGTACCAGCTTTCAACAGAGGAGATCTTCATTCCGTACTTATCTGCCTCGTCTTTTGCGCGTCCATTATAAGACTTTATGCTGAATGTCGAGTAATGCGGCGCAAGCACGATGCTGACCGCTTCAGTAATACCATCGTCATGCATTTTCTTAACGGTATCCTCGATGAATGGTTCTATATGCTTGAGACCAACATAAGCGACAAATTCAACCTCATCCTGCATCTCATTCAGTGCTCTCTCTAGCGCTGCAGCTTGGTCCTCCGTTGTTTTCGCTAAAGGTGAAAGTCCGCCAATCGCCTCATATCTTGATTTCAAGTCTTCAAGACTTTCTTCAGATGGCTTTCTGCCGTGGCGGATATGCGTATAATAACGCTCTATATCTTCTTCTTTATAGGGTGTTCCATAAGCCATTACCAATAGACCGATTTGTTTTCGTGCTGACATGGTTCTAGTCTCCTTTATGATTATTTCATTCTCGCAGAATACTCATGGATGAAAGCAGTGAGTCTCTTCAACACTTCCGGGTCCACACTCGGGAATACCCCGTGGCCGAGATTGAAGATATGACCAGGGTGTGTGATCCCTTGATTAATGATTTCCTTTGCCTTCTTCTCGATAACTTCCCATGGCGCCTTCAATAGAGCCGGGTCAAGATTCCCTTGGACAACCTTATTGACTCCAAGCTCTCTTGCCTCAGAGATTGATAGGCGCCAGTCAAGACCCACTACATCAAGCGGCAGGGAATTCCATTCAAGCGCTAGATGGGAGGCTCCTACACCAAACATGATTAATGGAACATTCTCTTCTCTCAATTCCGTGAATATTCTCGTCATGATTGGCTTAATATAATAGCGATAATCCTCTGCATTTAGTGCGCCGACCCATGAATCAAAAATTTGAATCGCTCTGGCTCCGGCTTTGATTTGAGCTTTTACATACACGATAATCATGTCGCCAAGCTTGTCCATCAGCATGAACCATGCTTTTGGATCACCATACATAAGCGCTTTTGTCTTCGTATAGTTTTTGGAAGGTCCCCCTTCGACCATATAGCTGGCGATGGTAAATGGAGCTCCTGAGAAGCCGATTAACGGAACGTTCAATTGTTCTTCTGTCAGAAGCTTGATTGTGTCAAGCACATAGGGAATATGCTCCTCCGGGTTCAATTCCCCAAGCCGTTCTACATCTTCTAGCGTTCTTATCGGGTTTGAAATGACCGGACCAATACCTGATTTAATGTCAACCTGAACACCTATCCCTGGCAGTGGAGTCATGATATCCTTATAGAGAATAGCCGCATCCACATCATATTGTTCAACTGGAAGCCTCGTTACATAAGCGGCTAATTCAGGCTGATGGGTGATTTCAAATAAGGAATATTTCTCTTTGATTTTTCTGTATTCAGGCTGAGAGCGCCCCGCTTGCCTCATATACCAAACCGGGGTATGATTCACCTTTTCATTCCGGGCGGCTTTAAGGAAGGTATCATTGAATTTCTTTGCCAAATGCTGTTCCACCTTTCAAAATCTTCATTCTATTTTAAATACAATTTCTCTTTGTAAGAATTAGGCATCAACAACAACTATATCTTCTCAGATGGATGTTGTATATGAATCCGGCCGAACTGTCATTAAATAGACTCATTTATTCTATCTTTCATTAACTCTCACAGTTTATTTAGTTATTTCACGAGGTAAAATATCCAAAAAAACCTAATGAGTC
>CAJGCH010000277.1 GCA_904501845.1 uncultured Bacillaceae bacterium
AACCTTGTTAAACATTTGGCTTTTTGATGCATGATATTTTCCTTTTTTTACTAACTCATTTTTGCAGTGATGATCATATCGGGTAAAAAAAGCGAAACCACAGATGTGATTTCGCTTACTCCTTAACTATATCGCTTAATTCCATTGACCCGCTTTTTCTAATTTTTCTTTACCTTTGAACGCAATGATGATTAACAAGACACTTAACAGAATCATCCCTGCAACAGCATATAACACGTATAGATAGCTGCCCGTTGCATCAAATACAAACCCATAAGCAGGGAGCGCCGTAATACCTGCTAATGCTAATCCTAATGCTGCCGTTCCATAAATGGCGCCATATTCTTTCGTGCCGAAAATAGAAGTAGTCAATAACGGTCCTAGCGTTCCAACAGATGAAGAAACAAATCCAAATAATCCGATTGCCACTGAAAATACCATTGGATTCTCTGGTAAGAAGATTAATAAGAAAACGGAAATCAACCCAACGAACATGGAGAAAAATGTGGTTTTCTTTGCACCCATTTTATCAGTTAAGAAACCGAACACCAAAGATCCCACTAAAACACCAAACATGAACACACCCATGACATTCCCAGCAAACTGGACATCATATCCAATGCTTTGGGCGTAAGGGGCAATAAATTGAGCAAAACTTGCAACCGCTGTAATTAAGAATAAAAAGAATAAAAGAGCATAAAAGGCCAATGACTTTTTCGCCACTGCGGCTGTGACACCTTTGTTCTCTACCGTTTGTGTATCTTGTTTCGAATCGTTAGCTTCTTCCTTTTCCAAGCCATAAGGTAATAAACCTTTTTGTAGTGGTGACATACGAATGAATAGTAATACCACTGGTAACACAATGACAATCGCCGCAATCCCAACAATGATGTAAGAAGCTCTCCACCCTTGTGAGGCAATTAAGGTTCCTACGTTCGGTTGAATGATAGCACCAAACAAACCACTTGCTGCCATCATAATACCAAGAGCAAGTCCGTTTCGTTTTTTAAACCATTGGTTTATAAGAACGGGACCTGCCAATTGTGTCACAAGAACACTACCGACAGACAGCGGAATCGCCAATAAATACCAGCCCCACACCGAATTCATCATACCAAATAACGCAAATGCGCCACCTTGTAACAGAATGGATACAATCAAGACGATACGAATATCGTATTTACCCATTATTTTTCCGGCAAATGGCAAAAAAACCATCATCGCAATGGAAGAAACACTCAAGTATAGGGTAAGTTGTCCCATACCAACGCCTAAATCTTCTGACACAGGGGTTAAAAATAAACTAGCAGCATTATTGATTCCACCACGTGCAACACCCATCATAATGGCTAACCCAAACAATACCCACCAAGCAAAATGAATTTTTTTCTTTTTCTGTTGCATATTCTATCCCTCCTATTCCTAGAATATTTTCTTTCAATATCTCTTTTCTTTCGTAAAAAAATATATCAATATTCTATATATTTATTTTACACCAAAAAAAGGATAGTTTCATTTATGAGACCACCCCTTTTTTATATATTCATATAATACACCGCACTTTTGGCCAAATATGTTCATTTCATCTGTCTTGCCCTATGTCATCTTTACTTTCACGGTGCGCGATAAATTAGAAGAACGACTAGCACTTATTTCTACACCTGCATATATGCCAATCTTTATATTAGCCTTTATTATAGCAATTATTTTCACTCGGTATTTAACGGGACCAATGCAGATAGCATTCGCTATTATTGACTAGCTAGTGAAGGATACACATCCTAAAAAAGCAAGGAAACTCGCCCAAAACAGGCGAGTTTCCTTATATTTTCGTCATACTCACAGAATGATTAATAATCCCGTCTCCTATAATGATACTTATTCAATAGCCTGTCATCATAACAGGACTGGCAGATATTATATGGGTATTCAGACGGCAGCTGCTTGCCGCATGAGCGGCATTTCTTCTGATACTTCTTCACATCTGTCCGGAGCTTGGAATGGGCCCGCGTGCTGATCTCTTCCCGAATACGTTCCCAATAATAAGCCTCTGTTCGGCGGTTAAGACGATAGAGGAACAATAAATGCAGGCCAATCGATTTGTAAGAAAGCTCCAGCTCATCGAGTGTGTCACGCTTCACGATTGGCTCCGGCAAATCACTGTTATTGATGACGGCCTTCATGTTTGCCATCCATTGCCTTACTAGGGCCGGTTCATTACTAGAGAACGGCAGATGGAGAAATCCGTATAGATCACCAGCAGAGAATCGTCTTTCAATATCCGTATTGCGAATATGCTCATACAGCTCTCTTTCCTGTGTTAAAGGCGCCTTCTTCGTCCCGTGCGGATTCTTGAACTCTCCCCATAAATAGAAGAAATGCTCCAGGGAGGAGTGATAGCGGGCGAATCGGTCAAACACCTGCTGGGTCGGAGCAATCGTAAATGTGTTAATCGACTTGTCCTCTTCCTCAAGAAGCCTTGTCATCACATCAATTTGTGAGGTGAAGGCGACGAGCCCCACATTATAGAGGCCCTTCCTCCCAGCTCTTCCCGCCAGCTGTTTCACTTCCTGTGAGGTGAGCATCCTTCTTCTCGTCCCATCGAATTTTTCATTCTCCAAGAAGACCACACGGCGAATCGGCAGGTTGAGGCCCATCCCAATGGCGTCCGTTGAGACGATGACCTTGGATTCCTTGTCGATGAACCGCTTCATTTGTTTCGCCCTTGTCTCAGGCGGCATGCTTCCATAGATGATGCTGACCTTATGTCCATCCCGTTCAAGACGGGAGGCAGTTTGGAGCACCTTCGCGCGCGAGAAGACAATCAAGGCATCCCCTTGCTTAACATGGGAGAGGCTAAACGGCTTTTTCTCCACCTTCAGCGGTACGTTACGATGGTATTCATGCAGCTCCACATCATTGCCCTCAAGCATATTCAAGAGCATCTTCTTCGCACTGTGGCTGCCGATGATGTGGACCTCCTTTGCCCGTGCCTTTTGAATGGCGCGATACCAGGAGAAGCCGCGATCTTTATCAGCGATCATTTGCGCCTCATCAATAACCATGACATCATACTCATCCTTCTCGTGGAACATCTCAACCGTGCAGGAGAAATGGGTCGCATCCTCAATATCCTTCTCTTCCTCCCCGGTCTTCAGGGCACAGGATATGCCCTCACTCCGCAGCGACTCATACACCTCGAGCGCCAAAAGCCTCAATGGAGCCAAATAAATGCCCGTGGGCGCGGCTTTCATTCGCTTTAATGCCTGATAGGTCTTTCCGGTATTCGTTTCACCGATATGAAGCACATATCGAGTGTTTTGATAAATGGAGGTCCGGTATTCCTTGCCAAATATGTCCTCAAGCTGACGGTTTTTTTCTTCTTCAAGTCTTTTTTGCTCAGCCAGCTCTTCTGCCCTTTTGCGCTCTCTCCTTTCAGCTTGCTCATGATAAAGCCTGAAATGAGCTTCGTATTGGAATGGTATAGCAGCCACCTCGAGCAGCTCGCTCACATCCTCCTGTTCAAGCTCCTCCTGGAATTCCCACTCCAATTCTTCAATCCTGGCGCCAATCAGCTGCCAGATGAGATGCCGGCTGATTTTATCGCCGCTCAGAAGCTCATACTGGCGTTTCAGCTTATCAGGGAGATCCTGCTGGATTGCAGGGATGACCTTCTCATAGGTCAGCCTGCCAATAAACGCCTCGAGCTCAAAATCCTCAAGCACCCATTCCCCGGGACTCCGCTCAATCTCCAAATAAAATAAATCCAGCAAGGTCTTTGCCCCGTGAAGCTTCGCTTTTGGGATGCCGTCAAGCTCAAAGGCAAGATGCTTGGCGACATCTGCGCGCAGGGAGATGTATAATTTCATGCGCGCCTGCATTAAACTA
>CAJGCH010000278.1 GCA_904501845.1 uncultured Bacillaceae bacterium
AGCAGAATGTTGGATAGTGAGCCATAATCGCTTGCTCCTTGTCCTCCAGCCATATTATTCATAGCCGTTGGAATCAATGTCATACCGATAATCGTCACGACTGAGCCGGTAACAACCGGCGGGAAGAAGGCCAATAATTTGCTGAAATACTTACTAATAAGAATGACAAATAATCCTGAGGCTAAAATCGCACCATAAATGGCCGGAATTCCATAATCTCCCCCGATGGCAATCATAGGGCCAACGGCCGTGAATGTACAGCCAAGAACGACTGGAAGGCCGATTCCAAAGAATCGATTCTTCCACACTTGAAGCAACGTAGCAATCCCGCACATCAATATATCGATGGAAACAAGATGAGTGAGCTGCTCAGGCGTCAGTCCAATGCCCCCGCCGACTAATAACGGGACTATTACTGCCCCTGCATACATAGCGAGAACATGCTGCAAGCCTAAGGAAGCCGTTTGCCATTTATTAACCTTCATGGATGATTTCCTCCTCTTTTTTGAATGTTACCATCCCGCCTTCAAGTGACTTAATTCTAGCCAAGGATTCAACACGGTAGCCAATCTTACGAAGCTGCTCTCCGCCTTCCTGGAATTCTTTCTCAATGACAATGCCAATCCCGGCAATTTCTGCCCCTGATTGCTTGACTAAATCAATGAGTCCAAGAGCTGCCTGGCCTTTTGCCAAAAAGTCATCAATGATCAGAACCTTCTCTTGCTCATTCAGGAATTTACGTCCGATGCATATTTGGTTTTCTTCTTGTTTCGTGAAGGAGTAGACGGATGCTGTATACAAATCATCCTGCAAGGTAAGCGACTTCTTCTTGCGGGCGAAAAGAACGGGAACTTGCATTTCAAGTCCTGCCATCACGGAAGGGGCGATGCCAGATGATTCAATCGTGACAATCTTCGTAATTCCCATCCCTTCAAATCGCTTGGCGAATTCTTTTCCAATTTCGCTCATTAACAGCGGATCTAATTGATGATTTAAAAATGTATCCACCTTGAGGACATCATCTGAAAGCACTTGGCCTTCTGTCATGATTTTTTCTTTTAGTTTTTCCAATGTCGTCTGCCTCCCAGTTCGTTCTTGCAATTGCTGTCATCATATACAAAAAAGGACCTGTGAACTGCTGTGTACCTACCAGTGGGTAGCACAACAATTCACAGGCCCTTATCATTTAGCGGACTGTAAATGCATAGATAAATAGAATCAATGCCAGTTGTTCCCACCCATAGTCAGATTATTTCGGCGCTTTTAGCGCACTGGTAATCCGGTAGATACTTGCAGGCCATATTCCTGCGATTATATGAGTGCAATGTCGTTGTAATTGAATATGAATTGAATTATAGCAAGCTTTTTTCAGAATGAAAAGCGTTTTTTCCATAATATTTTCGAAAAAATACTAAAAACGCTTTCGCGAAAATTCATATGACGTAATAAGGTTTTAATAGCGCAGGAGCGGCTCCGAACAACTAAAAAACTGCCGTTAATACCGGCAGCCCTACCCGTTCCTTATAGCTCATAAATGGCTTCATACTTCCCTTTTAGATAATCAATCAAATACTGGGGATTTAAATCTTCTCCTGTTGCCGATTTGATGATCTCACGCGGCGTTTTCCGTTTTCCATACTGGTGTACACGCTCAGTCAGCCAGTCCTTAATCGGTTCAATATTTCCCTTTTCGAGAATCCCATCAAATTCCGGAATATCCTTTAACATGGCAGCCTTCAGCTGAGCAGCATACATATAACCGAGCGCATAGGATGGGAAATAGCCGAACATTCCTCCAGCCCAGTGCACATCCTGCAGGATTCCTTTTCCGTCATGCCCTGGACGAATGCCGAGATATTCCTCATATTTATCATTCCATAGCTTTGGAAGCTCATCAACAGATACTTCCCCATTAAAAATCATCTTCTCAAGCTCATAGCGAATCATAATGTGAAGTGCGTAAGTGAGTTCGTCACTCTCTACACGGATGAGTGATGGCTTGGATTCATTGATAGCCTCATAAAATGTATCCAAGTCAATCCTGTCAAATTGCTCGGGGGAAGCTTTGGTCAATTTGTCAAAATGACTTTTCCAAAAATGTTTATTGCGCCCGATAAAGTTTTCGAAAAAGAGGGATTGGGACTCATGTATACCCATGGATGTGCCTGTGCATAATGGCGTTCCTTCCAATTCTTTATCAATATTCTGTTCATATACAGCGTGACCGCATTCATGAATGGTACCAAAGACAGCGACCCTGAAGTCAGATTCGTCATACTTCGTTGTAATCCGGACATCATTGGCATTTAAGGCTGTCGCAAATGGATGGACGGTTGGGTCAAGGCGACCGGCATCCAAATCATACCCCAACTGCTTAATGGTACTCATGCAGAACTCACGCTGTCTCTCCATATCGAAATGCTTATAGATGAAGTCTGTGTTCAGCTTTTTCTTGGACTCTGATATTCTCTTTACGAGCGGGACGATTTCATCCTTCAAGGCACCGAAAACTTCGTCTAGTACCTCAACCGTCATCCCTGGTTCATACATATCAAGCAGCGCATCATACGGACGCTCTTCCTTGCCCCAATAGCGGATAAATTTCTTGTTGGTTTCGATTAATTGCTCCAAATATGGACGGAAGAGCTTGAAATCCGCTTGATCCTTTGCTTCCTCCCATACGCTTTCAGCCTTGGATTGCAGCTGGACATATTCCTTGTACTCATCAGCCGGGATTTTGCTCATGCGCTCAAATTCCAGGCGGCATTCCTTCACGATGTCCTGGAGGATTCCCTGCTCATCTGTATGATCAGAAAGAGCTTCAAGGTATTCCTCCATCTGCTTGCCAGTCGCCATTTCGAAGTGAACCTTTGACAAAATCGAAATGACCTGACTGCGCTTATCAATGGTTTTCTTTGGGGCGCCTGTACGCAAATCCCACCCTATCAAGGCTGAAGCTTCACGATAGGCGTCCATCGTTTGTATGTATTCGAGAAACTCTTTTTCTAAATGTGTGCTCACATGCATCTCCTCCTCGTGTCTATAGGTTATTTTATCATAGGCAGAAAAACAGGAGCAGATGCCTGCTCCTGTAATTAGTATAAATATTCTCTGTAAAGGTAAATAACCCTTCTAAAAATTAATGATTAACTAAATCTTAAGGGAAACTCTATTTAATTCCTTATAATAGACTGCTAAACCAATACCCGATTGCAGAGCCCGCATAGTTACCTACGATATAACCGAGTGTCCCTACTAATAAAATCGGCACTATTAAGTTGGTCCATCCCTTTGAGATGGCCATGGCTGCTGCAGTCGTCGGTCCCCCTACATTCGCATTACTGGCAAGAATGATTTCCTCTAGGTTAAATCTAAATACTTTTCCTAAAAGCAAGGATACAGCTAAATTAATCGCAACAATAATAGCTACAAATGCCAACAACAGCGGGGCCTGATGGATAATCAGCGAAATGGAGGCCGGCACCCCGATTACGACAAAGAAAATATAAATTAAGTATGTGCCAATCTCCTGCGCACCTTTAAGATTCTCAAAATTTTTAGCGAAAACTGAGACGGCAATAATCGTCAAGGTGGTCAATACTAGGTATTTATCACCTAGCGTTCCTTTTAATAAGACGAAAAAGAAATTTGCCTCTTCTCCGCTCGGGATTACATTCCCGAACACTTCAGCCAACTTAAAGGATATGGCAACCAAGGTAAAAGCGGTACCGATTGACAGGGCGATATCCTTAAGGGATATTTCTTTCCCCTTCCAATAGGAAGCAGCTTTATTTTCCCCAGTATTATTCAGTTCCATCTCATCGATATGTGGTGTTCGATAATGTTTTCTGAAAAACGGTATTGTTGGGATAAGGATGAGAACAAAAA
>CAJGCH010000279.1 GCA_904501845.1 uncultured Bacillaceae bacterium
AAAACCGTATAAGATGTCGAGATGACGGCCAAGTAGTCAAACATATCAGGATGTGCTTTGATATTCTTCCGTAAAAATGCAATCAAGAGAAGCGAGCCGGAAAGAATGGAGCGCCAAATATCCTTCTTAATCCCTTCCCTTGTTGAGAAAAGCTGCATGGACGGCTCTTGATTCGATTGCGGAAAGAACATGGTCAAGTATTGCAGAATATCTGTTACACGCCTTTTCTTTGCATCGTATTTAATCAGAACCGTCTTAATGATGGGCTCGACTCTCACCTCTTTAATTCCGCTGATGGACTGCAAGACTCCCTTAATAGCTGAGGGCTGGCTGATTCTCGACAGTGCCGGAATGGATAATCGAATCCTTCCGGGTATGGAGTGGAGAATTTTGATAGTGTATGACATTCGGTTCCCTCCTTGTCATAATGAGGTTCAGGCTATTCAGCACGACACCGATGGTCGCGGCATTATGAATGGCGGCTCCCGTAATTGGCCGAATGAAGCCAAGTGTACCGAGAACAATCGCACCTGTATTAACAATGAGGCTCACAAGGATATTTTGCCTGATGATTTTCATCGTTTTCTTGGAGAGGCTGACCGTTCTCGATATAAGCAATGGGTTATCCGAATGCACCACCATATCCGCCGTCTCCATGGCGATATCTGTCTTCTTCGCGCCAAGCGTCACCCCAATATCTGCATAAGCAAGTGCAGGCGCATCATTAATTCCATCACCGACCATCATGATTGTCCGGCCCTCTTCCTTCTTCAGTTCCTGGATAAACACTGCCTTATCCTCTGGCATCGCCCCTGCTATATAATCATCAATCACGGTCAAGCTAGCTATTTCCTTTGCTGCGTCCTCATGATCGCCGGTCAGCATGATGCATTCATCAACGCCATCCCTTCTGAGCTGATTAATGGACCGGTTCATTCCTTTGCGGATCTTATCCCGGACATCGATTGTTCCGACCAATTCCCCCTCCTTGCTGACAAAGATGCCGGCAGATTGGTCGCTTTGAATAAATATCCCATGCTCTTCCAGGAAACGGCGGCTGCCGACAAGAACATGCTCCCCGTCAATTAAAACGGAGACCCCCTTTCCAGTATGGATTTCCACCGATTCATCCTGATGGCCAGGAACGAAGATGCTTCTGTCAATCGTTTCTCTTAATATGGCTTCAGCCAAAGGATGGGAAGCATGTTCTTCCGCTGATGCAGCAAGCCCCAGGACTTCCTCTTCTGTGTAATGATGAAACGGGGTGACCTCCGTTACCGCAGGACTCCCTTCAGTAATTGTGCCAGTCTTATCTAACACAACGGTATCAACCGCTGCCAATGTCTCAATTGTCTGTCCTCCCTTAAGGAGCACGCCTGATTTGGCCGCCTTGCCGATTGCAGCTGAAATCGCCGCCGCAGTTGAAAGCTTCACGCCGCAAACATAATCAATCACGAGCATGTTCAATACACGGTTCCAATCCTTTGTAACCAAATAGATGGCGCCAGCGAGAATAAAGGAAATCGGGACCATCCGGTTCGTGAATTTTTCCGTCATTGTCTGGATGGGCGCCTGTTTATTCTGGGCTTCCTCAATCAGCTTGATCATTCGATTGACGGCCATGTCCTCCCCGGTTTTTTCTACCTTAATCATTAGCTTGCCTTCAGTCACAATGCTGCCGGCATAAACATATGTACCCTCGCACACATTGACAGGGTTATACTCGCCTGTTATGGAGGATTGATCCACCTGTGCATAGAAGGAGGCCACCCGGCCATCGAATGGAATCTTTTCCCCTTGGAAGACCATGATTTCATTGCCTGCACTAACATCCTCAATCCTAACCTTCACTTCACCGCCATCTTCTGATACAAGCCAGGCATGTGAGGTATCCACCTCCATGATATCCCGCACATATCCCCTCGTCCGATTCATCGTATAAGCTGTCAGCATTTCACTTGCCGTGGACATCGCATAAATCACCAAAGCTGATTGTGGCGTACCTTTCAGGATGGATGCCACAAGGGCCGCAGTGGTCAATGTATCAGGATTGGGTTTCCAAAACGTGCGGAGGCCATTTTTGATTATATGCCGCGAAGCGTACAAGGTCGCGAGTGTTACCGGTGTAATGACAGGGTGAATGGTGAAAGGAAAAACGGTGAAAGCCATTGTTTTTTCTGCGAGCCAAGCGCCAAGGACAATGGCTAGGTCCTTCATCTGGCTTTTAAGAGGTACTTCATTATCCTGTATCCTTACGCTCTCCTTGGATGCTGGAAATAGAGAAGATAGATAGCTCAATAAGTTCCCTTGAAGCCTAGAGTTCTCATAGTGCAAAACAACGTTCTTGGAGATGGCCGAATAGACAGCAGAATAAACGCCGGGGATGGTTCTAAGCCTGGCTTCTGCTTCAGCAGGCTTTAGACCGCCAATATTAAGAGATAGCCTGATTCTGCCTGGGGTTGAATGCAGGATGGCGTAATTTCCATTCATATATCGGTTCTTCCACTCCCTTTATTCGTAATAATCGTATAGGCCCAATAGAGCAGGCTGCTTGAGAAGGCTGGATTCGACGGCATCATTAAGATCCCGCTCACAATAAGAACAACAGACAGGAGCGCATCTATATCTACCCTTCCGCCGCTCTGTCTTCGCATCGTATTATCAATTGTATTAATGATATTTTTTAAAATGACCATTAAATCACTTTCAAGCTCCGGATAGGTAGCCACTGATGTGTGAACGGCCTGTTGGACGATTTGGTCAAATTGTTCCTGCGTGAGCGATTGCAGCTTAAATTCCAATAACAAACTCCCGGTAATTGGGGAGGCTTCTGCCTTTGATACTAGCGGTATCTGCTTGAATACGGATTCTAAGTTGCTGGCGGTCTTCTCGTTCTTCCAGCGGCTGCATTTCAGCCTGACCCTGCCAGGCAGGGCATGGACAACATGAACCTTCTGGTCTTGAATCTTAGAAAGCATCTTTGGCCCTGCCAAGGATAGCCCGATGCCCATAAGCGTGTTATACATAAGCATCTCCCCCTTTCTAGGCGTATTTTTTGAACAGCCCAACCCATCTTTGAACAGTCTCTTCATTAACAGAGGAATGGTCATAATGGATGAGGGCTGTTCCAGTTTCTTTTGTAAAATGGACAGACGCAACTGATTTATCCATTCGCAAATCGGTTATCAAAGAGACCAAGAGACCTTCTCTATTCTTCCAATCATGCAGCTTGACTCTCAATCTCCCAGGGATGAAATGGACAATCTGAATACCGTATGGCATCAAGGTCTTTTCTAAATTCTTCTTAATTACCATTTCTTTTATCTGTTGAAGCATATCTGGACACACCTTTTGGCTTTTTCATCTAACTACCATTATACTAATACACCCATTTATAACAATATTTAACATTCCAAAAAATCTGACAATTGCAGATACAATCCGACGCTATCTGACAGGAAACATGGAGGTCCTTCTCCTTCATGTGAAGTTTTTATGACAGCTCCACTTTATTCCATCAAAAAAGGCATGAACCTAATCTAGACGATCAGGTTCATGCCGAACTTAAAACAACTCTATATTATGTCTTATTTTCTCAAATATATATCTCATTTGTTTGCCAATCAGGAATCGATCAAAGTCATTTTTTAGACTTAAATGATTGAAAGATACTTAGGATCTCTTCAGTATTCTCATTGTCCTCATACACCATGAGGACAAAGTTTCCATTATAGACAGCATGACGGTCTAATAGGGTATTGGTTTCTTTCACCGTTTTCATGATCTCACTAGACGGGTCAAACTCATAAATTTCTGCTGTTTGACCATTAATTTTCAGTCCGGCACCCTCTTTTGCTCCAA
>CAJGCH010000280.1 GCA_904501845.1 uncultured Bacillaceae bacterium
GAATTGGGGACAAAAGGGAGCCAGAATTGTCTCTTTGTCTCCTGGAACCATCAATACGCCTATGGGGCGGCAGGAAGCCTCTAAGCAGCCGCAAATGGCCGCTATGCTTGAGAGAACTCCATTAGGGCGTGAAGGTGAGCCATCCGAAATTGCATCAGTGATTGATTTCTTGGTGAGTGATGGAGCATCTTATATTACAGGAACCGATATTTTGGTGGACGGCGGCACCATCGCCAATATTCCGAAGCAATAATCAAAATAAGCGCCTCAATAAGCTGAGGCGCTTTATTTATTTCTTCTTCTTAAATTCCTCGAGCCGTTCGTAGATGGCAGCCAAGCGCTTTTCTTCTCCGGACTCTATCGGTTCATAGTATTTCTTGTCCTTCAAATTATGCGGAAGGTACTCCTGGTTGACCCAGCCGCCGAATGTCCCGATTGGATAATCATGCGGGTATTTATAGCCTGTATGGCCAAGCTCCTTCGCGCCTGCATAATGGGCATCACGAAGATGCTTTGGAATCTCGCCGACATGGCCGGCGCGTATATCGGCAATGGCAGCGTCAAGCGCCTTGTAGGCCGAGTTTGATTTGGAAGACAGGCACATCTCAACAACGGCAACGGAAAGCGGAATCCGCGCTTCAGGGAGACCGAGCCGCTCGCTTGCGGTAACGGCCGCAAGGACATTCGTGCCAACGGCGCTGTTAGCGAGTCCGATGTCTTCATAGGCGATGACCAAAAGCCGCCTGTTGACGGCTGTTAAGTCTCCTCCCTCAAGCAAATGGGCGAGATAGTAGAGGGCGGCATGGACATCGCTCCCGCGGATGCTCTTTTGCAGGCTTGATAGCAAATTGTAATAGTTCGAGCCTTTCTTGTCGCCATATACCCCGACATTCCCGCCTAAATCATTGATTGTCTCGTCATCTACGATATAGGTGTTCATGTCCTTTGGTGAGGAATAGACGACGGATTCCAGCAAGGTCAAGGATTTTCTTGCATCTCCGTTTGATTGGCCGGCAATGGTCTCAATTTGGTCATCGGTTATCTTGATGTCCAGTTTACCGAGCCCGTTCTTCTCATCCTGCAGAGCCCGCTGCAATAGTTCAACAACTTCATCGGTCGATAGACGGGTAAGCTGCTTAATTTGTCCGCAGCGGCTTCTGATGGCGGGATTGACATCATGGAACGGGTTTTCGGTTGTCGCTCCAATGAGAATGATATCTCCGCGCTCAACATGCGGAAGCAGATAATCTTGCTGCGCTTTATTAAAACGGTGAATCTCATCGAGGAATAAGATTACTTTACCTGTTAAATGTGTTTCTTCAACAACTGCCTCTACATCCTTTTTGCCGGCTGTTGTTGCGTTTAAGGCAATGAAGGGAATCTTCGTCTCTCCCGCAATCGCGAATGCGATAGAGGTTTTCCCGATGCCTGGTTCCCCGTATAAAAGTATTGATGGCACATGTCCGTTTTTAATCATGCGGTAGAGGCTCGTTTGTTTCCCGATTACGTTTTTTTGTCCGATAATCTCATCAAGGTTTCTCGGCCGCATGCGGTAGGCCAATGGTTCTCCGTTCAAATCGATAACCTCCATAAAAATAGTAGCTTTTCTTATTATAGCGATAAAAAGACTACTTTCCCATAGATTAAGTTGTTGGCAAATGGAGAGTTATTGACATACGCCGAGCGGGTTTCCATCCGGGTCATAAAAAGTGAAAAAGCGAGTATCGCCATCCCCGTCTATTCTCTCTACTCTAACGTTCATGGACTGTAAATAAGCATGTACATCCTCGATTGGCTTTGCTGGGATGAAATTGTAATATTTGCCGACACCAAAGGAGTTGTCCGGGAAGCGCATAGCTTGATGGTCTTTCGTTTTGACAAGGCAGATGACAGTTTGGGATTCCACTCCAATTCTCATCACGGCTGCATCATCCTCGCAGTAGATATGTTTGAAGCCGAGTATATCCTCATACCATTTCATCGAAGCGGCTGGATGTTTAACGGGAATAAAGACGCCTTCCATTCCTTTAAAAAGCGGTTCAGTCACAGGTAATCACTCCTTTTAACAGATAGATAATCTATAATAGATTCGATAAAAGATGATTCCCTTCCTGTATATTATTCCTTATTTTCTAGGGCTTAAAATGCTTAATGGGTCTACAGGAGACAATTTTCAGTCATAATAGAAAGAGAAAAACATTTGCCAAAACACCTATTGAAGCATTGATAAGAAGCTATGGTTTAATGTATGGTATACTTTTGAGAGAATATATTAGGCTAGAGGTGCTAGGACGATGAAAATTTCCACTAAAGGAAGATACGGACTGACCATAATGATTGATTTGGCGAAAAGGCATGGAGAGGGCCCAACTTCCCTGAAATCAATTGCCCAAGCTAATGAGCTTTCAGAGCATTATTTAGAGCAGCTCGTCACACCGCTGCGCAATGCGGGACTTGTGAAAAGTGTAAGAGGCGCTTATGGCGGCTATAAATTAACGAAAGAGCCAAGTGAAATTACAGCTGGTGATGTCATCAGAGTTCTTGAGGGACCTATAACACCTGTTGAAGGAATTGAGGAAGAGGAGCCAGTGAAACGGCAGCTTTGGATCAAGATTCGTGATGCTGTGAAGGATGTCCTAGACAATACGACATTGGCAGACTTGGCTTCCTATGATCCGGACGGCGGGCAAACAGAATCTTATATGTTCTACATTTAATATATGCAGCTGAATTCTCCCCTTAACAGGCGTGAGAGGATGCTGATTTGCGTTCATTTCAGAAAGGCTTCTGCCCTGAATGAATGACAGCCTCCGCCGGCTGCCAGGAAAGGTTTTTGGAAAGCCTGACCCGGCTTGGCGCCGCTATAAAGAGGCTTTATATGCTTAGCAAACAGTATGGCAAGGAGGTATCGGCCATTGGAAACTATATATCTTGATCACGCAGCTACGACACCGATGCATCCGGAGGTTATTCGTGTGATGACAGATGTGATGAATGATACGTTTGGTAATCCATCGAGCATTCATCTATTCGGACGAGCAGCGAGAAAGAGGATTGATGATTCGAGGAAGGTACTCGCTGAGAGCATTGGTGCCTCCATCGATGAAATTATTTTTACAAGCGGCGGGACAGAAGCGGATAATTCCGCCATATTCAGCTCCATCCAGAGCATGAAGGATAAAGGCAATCATATCATCACGACAGAGATTGAGCATCATGCTGTCTTGCATGCTTGTGAGGAACTAGAGAAACAAGGGTTTGTTGTGACCTATTTGCCTGTTGATAAAGAGGGGCGAGTATCAGTCGAATCCGTGCGAGAAGCGCTTAGGGACGAGACAATCCTTGTGACCATCATGTACGGGAATAATGAGGTTGGCACATTGCAGCCAATCAGGGAGATTGGGGCATTGCTCAAAGACCATCAAGCATTGTTCCATACAGATGCAGTCCAAGCCTATGGAGCGGTTCCAATTGATGTGGCGGATCTTGGGGTTGATTTCATGAGCGTCTCATCTCATAAGATTAACGGCCCAAAAGGCATGGGATTCCTGTATGCTAAGAAGGGTATTCCATTTAGGCCATTATTGTTCGGCGGTGAACAAGAACGTAAGCGCCGGGCAGGCACGGAAAATGTGGCTGGTGCAGCAGGTTTTGCTAAGGCTTGTGAAATCATACAGGAAACGTCTGAAGAAAAGACGGCCATGTATAGGAAGTTTAAAGGGAAAATGATTAGCTTATTTGAGGAATCAGGGATTGAGTTTGCCATCAATGGAAATTTGGAGGAATCTCTACCGCATGTTTTAAATATCAGTTTCCCTGGAGTGAGTGTCGAGTCTTTCTTGGTCAATATGGACTTGGC
>CAJGCH010000281.1 GCA_904501845.1 uncultured Bacillaceae bacterium
CGATAAGTAGGTGGTCAACGCCGGACGCATGAGATCAAATCCGATGAAAACGGTCCAAGTTACGAGTAAAATCATGGAATAAGACTCTACGACAGTCATCAAAAAGACTAAAGCGGTTGAAAGTACTAGGCAATATCGAATCAAACGGATTTCACCAAACCATCTTGTCAGACGGTCAAACAAGCCGACTTGGAAGATTGCCCCAATCAATGCACCACCCGTAATCATGATTGCTATATCCTTTGGCGTAAATCCAAATTTATGGTCGGCGAACAAGGAGAATAAAGACTCAAATGCCGCCAATCCAAATGAAGAAATTAAAATAATCATGAAGGCGATGAAATACATCGGCATAAAGATGCGTCTCCATCCTTTTTTCTGGTCAGCAGCAGGTACCGCAGCACTCTCTTGATTTCTTTCCGGCTCTTTTAGCGTGATAATAGACAGGATCATTGCAAAAAGGGCAAAGCCTGCAGCACAGAAGAATGGCACGCGTGTCCCAATCTCAGCTAGAAAGCCGCCAATCCCGGGTCCAATGATGAATCCTGTCGAAATAGCCGCTGACATATACCCAAGCGCCTTCGGGCGTGTCCGCAATGTGGTAATATCTGCAATAAAGGCAGTTACGGCCGGCATGAGGAATGCTGCACTAATCCCCCCGAGGATACGGGATAGGAAGAGAATACTCACATGCTGCCCAAGCCCGAATAACAGCTCTGAAAAGCTGAAAATCAATAAGCCGATAACAATCATTCTCTTACGACCGAATTGGTCTGCCCATCTCCCTGCTATTGGTGAAACCATTAACTGCATGATTGCAAAAGCAGCCACCAAATAACCAACGACTGAGCCAGACAAATTCAATTCGTTCATGATCGTCGGTGTAACTGGAATAACTAGCCCGATTCCTAAGAATGCAATGAATAAGTTAAGTAGTAAGAGGGCTAATGTAAAATTCTTTTTCTGCATAATTTCTCTCCTCTGTCATGAACTCTCTACGATTTACTATAAAGTCTACCCCTAGGGTAGAGTCAAGGAAGAGATAAGATAATCAAATGGACAAAAATTTCCGATACTTCATCATGGACTTTTGATAGGTGATCAATTCTCGGGACTTATATTCGTATTCAAGAAATAGGGCAACAAAGGACGAAAGGAGTCGTATTTTGTAGAAAGATAGTCATTGAGAATCCCCCTAAAATCCCGAATAATGGAGAGATAAGGGAATCACCTATACTTCCATATAAGGAGATGTGTCACATAATGAAGAAACCGCTCGTGAAGGTCGGAAGAGAGAATAGGATTAGCATGGAGCTCGCGAAAGAAATCAGTTATGCGGATTTATTATCCTATGGAAAGAAAGTGAAGGATACAGTCTTTAAATTTGGGGAATTGAGGGACTTCCCTTTTCCGGGCATAGTTCCTCTCATCTATCCAAAATGGCAAGATGAGAACGGAGAGGACTACGTGATCATTGTCGCAGAGTTCAACTTTCTCCCCGAATCCCCCCTATACTTAAGCGTAGATATTGATTACTTATTGGAAGAGATGGAGAAGGTCGCAGAACAGGCAGAGATTGATGCAGGCTATAAAATTTTTGAGCTTGGCTATTCAACAGAAGCTGAACTTGATTATCTGATTACCACCATCGCGGTCATTGCCCCTGATGATGCATCAAACCTTTATGAATGTATGGAAGCCGTTATTAGTACATATCTATACCCTCTTTTCCTCTCCTCGCTGCGATTTGCAGCCTTGAGACATCAAGAGGATTTAAAGACCATGATTCATGATATAGATGAAATTACGAAAGAGATCAATGAACAAAGTGTAAAGTCTTAGGATACAACCTAAAAAGGATTCATTCTTGCATTGCGAACAAGAATGAATCCTTTTTATGCCTATCAAAACTCTTTCCTCTGTTTAATTAATAATGGGATATGGGGTATTCTCTTTCCAGGCATGAATGAATTGTTTCTGCTGCGGGTTAAGATTCCTCGGAAGGGTTGTTCGCTTGTAGAATCGGTGCTCGCGGTTGCTTTCATCCATTATTTTAACCTTGCCGCTATAATCCTTCGCCAAAAACACCACCTGAAGATTAAAGGCTTTATCTCCGTATTTATTCGTCACGAAGCAGTCTCTGCCTGACAGAATCCCAAAGAATTCTGGTGCTTCAACCGTTAAAGCTGTCTCCTCCAACACACCACGAATGGCAGCATCTTGATATTTCTCACCTAACTGCATCATACCGCCCGGTAAACTCCAATGATTTTCGCCCGGACTTCTTTGCAGCAAAATTTTATCCTCTTTTTCAATAATCATCCCGCATCTTATATTAATAGGATCCTTTATTACAGAAACTTCTTTAGCCAATATGGGCCCTCCTCGTGCTTGTAGGGTTTATTATCATTCTTTACTATACAAGGAAGTTTGATTAATTGAAAATAGCCTATACATAAAGTTCAAAAACCAATCTTCTGCCCAAAATAAAAAAACCTCCTAATAGCTCAATCAGCTTTTGGGAGGCTTCTATCTCATCCTTTATCAGCACACCAATCTCAAGTGAGTGCAAACTCTGAAATTTCCGTTTTATGACCAGTTCTCCAGTCATCCATTGGTCTGAAAATGTGGTTTCTGAGAACTGTTACCACTTTCTCGCTCTCTCTCTTTTCAATAATCGAAATAATATCCCTATGCTCTGCTACCATATGTTTAACATCGTCGTTTGCTTGCTTGAGCATAATCAGCCTATGATAGTCTGAAGCCATATGCGAAATGGCTTTCCATGTCGTATTTCTCCGAAGACCATCAAAGATAATTGAATGAAACTCTTCATCCAGCTTGCAAAATTCTCCAATGAATTCTTTTGGATCTGGGAAGTCGGATTGTTGATCCAGCAGCATCTCTTGAAAATTAAGATTTCTTTTTAGCTGATTAAGACTATCTTTCGGAAATACATGACACGCCGATTTCAAACATTCCTTTTCGAGGTCAAACCACATATTTGCCGCTTCCTCAACTAATTCTAGATCGATTTTTGAAACATATGACCCTACTTGGGGAATTAAATCGACAAGATGTTCTTGCTGCAGTTTCCATAGAGCATTTTTTATTGGTGTACTTGAGACTTTCAAAGTCTCAGATAGTTCCCCCACATTTAATAGCTGTCCTGGTTTTAATTCTAATGATAGTATTCCTTCTCTAATTGCTCTATACGAAAAGTTAATATTATTCTCACCAGGTAACCTTGCTGACATTTCCAACATGATTGATCTCACTCCTATTAGAACGACTATGTACTCTCCATCAAACATCATATAAGGAAAGAAGATAGTTAACCCAAAGCCTAACTATCTTCTTAAATCCTTATGTTTTTTAAGCACCCAAATCGTATAAGGAAGCTACATTTAAATTACATATGCGTATCAATGAATCCGCAATATGCATCGACAGGACTTACACCTTTGAATTCTGAACGTCCTAACAATTTTTCAACGATCGCAGACAATGTATGTTCATGATTATCATACGCATTGATATATGTCTTCACTTGCGGGACATCCGCTAAGTGGAATGGACATTGTAAAGAAATAAAGATGGTTGGTACCTCATTTACATAGAACGGGATATCCGGCGTTCCTTTTGAAGGATTCCATTGGATACGTTGATCTGTGCTTGGTGCTACATCTGCTATATTGATAATTACATCATAATTGTTTGTTAAGTCAGCAATTGGACGTTTTTGAGCATATACGTTCATTACTGCAGCCATCATTTCTTGTGGTGGAAGTTTTAATAGCTTATCAATTGCAGATTCATAGATTTCAACTTCAAAGCCTTGTTTTTCAAG
>CAJGCH010000282.1 GCA_904501845.1 uncultured Bacillaceae bacterium
AACCGCGTGGATGAGGTCATAACCTTCAACTCGCTGACCGAGGAGAACTTTGCCTCGATCGCCGAGATCATGCTGGGTGAGCTTCGCACCGCACTTCTCGAAAAGGAGATCACGCTTACGTGGGGTGAGGGCGTTGCCGCATACGTTGCAAAGCATTCCTATTCGCACAAATTCGGCGCGAGAAATATGCGTCGCTATATCAGCAAGGAGATCGAGGATCCGCTTGCCGAGCAGATCATTGCGGGCTACGGCGGAAAGATCACGGGAGCGAGCATCTCGCTTTCCGAGGACGACAAGCTCGTGATCCGCTGTATCTGATCAATTGCTTCTCCGGGGTAGATCCTCGGAGAAGCGCATTTCTAACTTGAAGGAAAGGAGGAAACCGTTATGACGATGCGATGGTATGCACTGTCCGCAGACGACGCGGTGCGCAAGCTGAATACGACCGCTGCGACGGGTCTTTCGCACAAGACGGCACGCCTGCGCTACGGAAAAAAGCGACTTTCGGGTGAGCGAGATTTCTTTTTTGCTCCAAGGAGATCCTTTTCTTTAATCGAAGCTCATCTCCTTTCTTTAAGGCCCTTCCCTTATATCCGCCGATCCCTGCTTTCAAATAAGTAGAGCCGCTCTGCATGACCCGTTCAATTGAAAAACCGCCATGAACAGCCAAATAGGAGCGAATTCCCGACACTGCCCGTCCAAATGACAAAACATCACCATCTCTTACTGTAATAGGGCGGTACATCTTGACATCATGCCCATTGATAGAAGGGGACAGATTGCCGCCAGTAATGGCTATAACGGCATCCTCTTGAAAACGGATCTCAGGACCTATCATCGTCATTTCTACTGTTTCCTCTTTCTCCCCGTTAAGTACGAGCATATTCGCGATTCGGTGGGCTAGCTGGTCCATCGCACCGCTAGTAATGACGCCATATCGTTTATATCCATTTCTCCCTAAATCTTGAATGGTTGACAATAATCCAGGCTTTTCGATAATCATGATTTATCACCTCCTAAAGAGAGATACTCATCATAGCTGATCGGTTTAAATGAAATGCGATCGCCTGCTCGCAGCAAGGCTGGGGGGTCTTCATCCGGAAGAAAGAGCGCCTTTGGGGTCCTTCCTATCACCTGCCAGCCGCCAGGGGTTTCAATTGGATAAATGCCTGTCTGCTCTCCGGCAATCCCGACGCTCCTTGGCGGTATGCTTAGACGCGGAGTTTCTTTCCTTGGGGCTGAAATCCTTTTATTCATGCCGCCGATATACGGAAATCCAGGGGCAAAGCCGAGCATATACACCAAATACTCTCCGCTTGAATGCAGCTCTATGACTTCTTCCTCTGATAACTGATTATGCCTAGCGACAAATGAAAGATCTGGTCCGAGCTCACCACCGTAACAAACAGGTATTTCTATCAATCTCTCAGTCTTACTTTCATGATTGCTTCGTTCAGACATGATATCCCGAAGTCGCATACACGCCACTTCATATGGAGAATAGGCCGTTTCTTGTCGATGCAGCAGAACTGGATCATAAAAGACCGTGATTGATGTATAGCTTGGAACAATCTCAATCAGCCAATCCTCAGAAACTTGGTCCAGATGCATGACAGCCTTCATGACTTTTTCGTATTCCTCTTGGCCAATGGCTTGGCCGAATTGAATCATCACCGCTTGGTCCCCTAATGGAGATAAAGTATAATCCACTCCCATCACCCTTTGCTCAAAATTATGCTGAATATTAGCGAAATAGTTCACTTACCCTTTTATTCCCTAGAATACCGTTTTACTCCCATTTTTTTAAGGTTTATACTCTCTATGTTCACATTATTTGCAAAATTATCCCCGAAAAGTTCATAATTATCCTATAAATCTATCAAAGCTGACATATTATTAAAAAATTGGGATAAATCATTATTGATCATTAGGAGGCTTTATTATGAATGAGATAATTCGTTCGCTAAAGAACCACCGCTCCTTCCGCTCTTACCAAAAGAAAGACATCGATGAACGTGAGCTCGAGCAAATCATCCAGTCCGTACAGGCGGCACCAAACTGGATTAATGGACAGCAAGTGTCTGTCATTGCCATTAAAGATGCAGAACGAAAAAAAAGGTTTGCTATGCTCTCGGGCAATCAAAGGTATATAGAAGAGGCTCCGGTATTTCTTATCTTTTGTCTTGATTTCTACCGGTCTTATTTAGCGAGTCAAATAGAGAATACTCCCTTTGAGGTGAGCGGAAATATTGATACATTGCTTGTCGGGGCAACCGATGTCGGCATAGCATTGGGTACTGCCGTCACTGCCGCTGAATCACTGGGTTTGGGGACTGTTCCAATCGGCGGGATCAGACGCAATCTCAACGAGGTCATCACTGAACTGAATCTGCCGCCCTATGTTCTCCCGGTTTCAGGTCTCTGTATCGGTCACCCAGCCGAGGACCCAGGCCTTAAACCGCGCCTCCCAAAAGAAGCCGTCTATCACGAAGAAGTTTATCAGCAAGAATTAAAACCGGCTCTGGAAAACTACAACAATATCTATCGCGCTTATTTAGAAGAAAGGTCTTCCGGAAGCAAAAGCGGAACATGGACCGGTGCCGTAGCGTCCTTCTACAGCAAGCAATATTATGAAGGCATAGAAGAAGCGCTGAAGAAACAGCTTTTGCCACATAGCAAATAGCTAGAAATAAAATCACTCCTTAAAGAAAGAATACGTTTTTCTGGAGTGATTCTTTTTTCCCTTTTTATCAGGAAATAGACTCATGGAGTCATGATTTTCAGTTAAGTAGGGTAGATGAAAATAGTCATATATTCACCTACCCATATTAAACCTCAAGTGTTAATATATGATACGATAGCCAACTTTATGGTAAGATAGCAATATCTATCATTTTCCCCTTAAATGATGGATATCTATCCTAAATGGCTGACCCCTCACAGCTATTAATCTAGAAATCGACATCACTTTTAGGAGGTTACAAATGAACTTAACAAAAAAGATTATTATCGCTTTACTACTTGGGGCGGCCGTTGGCCTAGTCCTAAATATTTATTCCCCTTCCCTTTTTACACTGTTTGATACTTATCTTTTCAGCCCGCTCGGGACTATCTTCATCAATTTAATTAAATTACTCGTCGTACCAATCGTCCTCTTCTCTATCATATTAGGCGTAGCCGGTTTAGGAGATCCAAAAAAACTTGGCAGCATCGGCCTTAAGACGGTTACGTATTTCTTGATTACGACGGCGCTTGCCATTATCCTTGCGATGATGCTTGCTTTCGTCATCTCACCAGGAACAAAAGGAGAATTCGATACTTCAAATGCAGAGTTCTCAGCAGAAGAAGCTCCTACCATCGCCGAAACATTGCTCGGCATCATTCCAGACAATCCGTTCGAAGCCATGGTGAATGGAGATATGCTACAGATTATCTTCTTCGCAGCCTTGATAGGCTTTGCTTTAACGGCTTTAGGAAAGAAAACAGAAGGTATAGTAAAGCTCGTTGAGCAAGCTAATGATGTGGTCATGTTCCTTGTGACATGGGTCATGAAATTAGCCCCCTACGGAACATTCGGCCTGATTGCAACCGCTGTCGGAAGCCAAGGATTCAGTGCCATGAAAGCGATGGGGCTGTATATGATTGTTGTTGTTTTAGGTTTGGTTATTCATACAATTGTCGTTTACGGCGGGACTATTCTTTTAATTGCCAAGAAAAATCCACTCTGGTTCTTTAAAGGGTTTGCCCCTGCGATGACACTTGGATTCAGCACATCAAGCAGCAATGCTACCCTTCCTGTTTCCATGGAAGCTGCCCAGGATAATTTAGGCGTAAGGAAAGA
>CAJGCH010000283.1 GCA_904501845.1 uncultured Bacillaceae bacterium
ATGTAAGACCAAAGCCATCTCCTTTAAAGAAGAGGCATTTACGGTCGATCAATTAATGAAGGCTGATGAGGTTTTTATTACATCAACTACGCTGGAAATTACACCAGTTCGCAGAATAAATGGTCAGCCGGTCGGAATGGAAGGCCAATATACAGTCATACGGCAGCTGCAGGAAGCCTTTGCAGCTGAGATTGAGGCGGAGTGCGGCCTGCTTCATTAAGCAGAATTTAAGCCTGGAATGATGGTTCCTGGCTTTTTTTCTATTTCTTCATAAAGTTTTGGCAGCTGACGGGTAAAATAAGTGTAAAATAATGAAGGAGAAGAGTCGATGAACAGAAGAAGCCATTTTTTCTTTGCCCTGGAATTGCCAAACGCCTGTAAAGATGAGCTGGAGGGATGGGCAGGAAAGATAAAGGAAGCCTATTCCTTTAAAAGCTGGGTCCATCCTCTGGATTACCATATTACCTTGGCCTTTTTAGGAGCTGCACAGGAGGAGAGGCTAAAGACGGCATGCGATGTCATTGAGGCAAGTTTAACAGAATCTGAACCGCTCATGCTGCGCATAAATGGGTTGGGCACATTCGGGCAGAAGGAGAGTCCGCGTATACTATGGGCAGATGCTGAGGCAACAAAAGAGATGCGTCACATCCGCAAGATGGTATACGATGCCTGTCTAGAGGCAGGGTTTGAGTTAGACGCAAAGCCCTTCGTCCCTCATATTACCTTAGCGCGAAGAAGCAAGAATGCCATTGAGCCTAATAGCATCATAGAGCGGGGCAGGGAACTACCCGCCATTGAGGCTCAAAAAATCGAACATATCGTCCTTTACAGAACGGATACAGAGAAATTGCCAAAGTATGAACCGCTTGTGCGTTTTACTTTAGGCGGATGATTAGAACCTAAGGGATGGGATGAGCGCTATCAGTCAGTTGTTAGCTGCAAGATTTCGTTTCCCGTTATGAACAGGATATTTACGACTATTGCTTAAGTTTGCCAAGTAGTTCAACTCCATCTGCCATAATCCGATAAAGAATCAGCAGCTCAAGGCTGTTCGAGCTTTATTGGCATAGGGCGGCTCCATAAATAAAAGAAAAGAAAGAATAAGGAAGATGAGTTAATGGATATCATGGGGAAAGTGGAAGACAATCGTGATTCATATGAAAAAAGAACCTTTTATTTCATCATAAATCCGGTGGCTAAAAATGCAGGCAGCTTGAAAATTTGGACGAATGTGATGGAAGTGCTTGAAAGGGAAGGAGTACCGTATTCCTATGCCTTTACCGCCTATAAAGGGCATGGAACTGAACTGGCAAAAGAGTTCCTTCGGAAAGAAGGAGACGCCATACTGGTGGCTATTGGGGGAGACGGGACCATCCATGAGGTCGCAAATGGAGCGGCTGGGTTTAAAAGGGCAAAGATTGCCTATATTCCTGCGGGTTCGGGGAATGACTTTGCAAGAGGTGAAGGAATAAGCCCTCACCCGTTAAAAGCATTAGAAGGCTTGCTGCATTCTGACCAGGAGCGGCCTATTGATTTAGGCTTTTATAAAACGAGTAGCAGCGAGGGTTATTTTTTGAATAGTTTGGGTATTGGATTGGATGCAGCCATTACGCAAGCTGTCAATCAATCGCGGGTCAAACGCCATTTCAATAGGCTTGGAGCGGGTAAAATCATCTACTTAGCCTATTTCCTATGGAAATGGGCGACCTACAAGCCAGATGAAATGGAAGTGGAAATTGACGGAGTGCGTCATTCTTTCACAAATGTTTGGCTTGTTAATGTATCTAATCACCCTTATTTTGGCGGCGGGATAAAGATATCTCCAAATGCTAAACCAGATGATGGGGTTTTTCATATACTGGTCATACATAATATTCCGAGGCTCAAGCTGCTGATGATGTTTGGCACCGTCTTTTGGGGCGGTCATTTAAGGATTCGGGGTGTAGATTCTTTTGAAGGAAGAACGATACAAGTAATTTCCTCAGCAAAATCGCCGATTCAGGCAGATGGAGATAATGTCGGAGTGAGTGAAGCTTTTATTAATATGCAGCAGCATATGGTGAAACTAGTGGTTCAAGGAGAGTGAAGAAAGTGTATACAGGCAGGTTTTCTGCTTTTTTGGATGCCTTAGATAAAATTACGATTTTAATTCCTCAATCCTATCGTACGAACGAAAGGTTAACGTTCATGCTATTTTTTGAAGGTCAAAGAATGGGAGAACTCATAGTTGATGAAGTTATTCAAATCGACCAATATACCAAGTACATATGCACAGCCCCATTCGAAGTCCCGCTCGGAGAGGAATACCAGATAGAAGATGACAAAGGAAAGGCCTTTGCCCTGCAGACCGGTGCAGTCATTCGGACTCCAGAGTTTGATGAAATGTATCATTATGACGGCGATGATTTAGGAGCGGTTTATACAGAGGAAGAAACAATCTTCAAAATATGGGCCCCGACGGCCACGAATGTGAAGCTGAAGCTGATCAATGAATTTGGCACGGAAAAAGGAACCATACCAATGCAAAAGGGGGAGAGGGGGGTGTGGTCTCTGACCATCCGCCAAAACCTTCAGAATCATTGTTATTCCTTTTTGGTGCGCGTCAATTATATTTGGCGTGAGGCAACAGATCCTTATGCGAAGGCTGTGTCAGTAAATGGGCAGTATAGCGCCATCATTGACATGTCGAAGTTTGATGAGAAGCATGAATATAGCCTGCCGGCGCTTGAAAGCCCAGTTGATGCAATTATTTATGAAACCCATGTACGCGACTTTTCCCATCATGCTAACAGCGGCATGAATGCGAAAGGGAAATATGCTGCCTTCAGTGAGACTGGGACGAAAACAGCTAAAGGCTACACAAGCGGCATTCAATATTTAAAGGAATTAGGCGTCACCCATGTCGAACTCTTGCCGGTCAATGATTTTGCCGGAGTAGATGAGACCGTGATCGGCAAGGAATACAATTGGGGCTATAATCCGCGGCATTTCTTTGCTCCTGCTGGAAATTACAGCGCCAATCCTCACTTGCCGGGGAAGCGGATTGAAGAATTAAAGAAGCTGATTAAGAGCGTCCATCAGCATGGTCTGGGCGTCATTATTGATGTTGTATTCAATCATGTATTCCAAAAGGAAATCTCGAACTTTGAGAAAATTGTCCCTGGGTATTATTTCCGCTATGATGCGAATGGGATGCCCTCAAACGGGAGCGGCTGCGGCAATGATCTAGCCTCAGAGCGTTATATGGTGCGAAAACTTATCCTCTCAGCCGTTAAGTATTGGCTGGAGTTCTACCAAATTGATGGATTCCGTTTTGACTTAATGGGCCTGCTTGACCTAGAGACGATGAAGGAGGTTGAAAGAACCGTTCATTCCATTAAGCCAGATGCCATTATAATAGGCGAAGGCTGGGATCTTCCAACTGCCCTTGCTGGTTCGGATAAGACCACAATCGGAAATTCACATAAAATTGAACGAGTTGGTTTCTTTAATGATAAATTTAGGGACACCATTAAAGGGAGCAATTTCAATTTGAAGGATGCTGGCTACGTATCCGGAAAAGGATTGAGCCATGAGGATTTTTATCATCTTGTACTGAACATCGGGCATGATTATCCGCTTGGGCCTGAGAAGTCCGTTAATTTTGTTGAGTGCCACGACAACCATACCTTATGGGATCGTCTGCAGCTCGCTAACAGTGCCGAATCGAATG
>CAJGCH010000284.1 GCA_904501845.1 uncultured Bacillaceae bacterium
GATGTAAATCCTATCGCTAAGTTTACGGTGAATAAAAGAGGGAGATGGCATAATTATGGAATCGCTTGATCATGTAAGAAAACTATTTGAAAACAGTGCATTCAATCAGCATTTAAACATCAAGACAGATATTTTCGAAGCAGGGAATGTTCGATGCACCCTGCATATAAAAGACCATCATCTAAATGTGAATGAGGCCGTCCATGGAGGCGTATTGTTCAGTCTGCTCGATTCTGTCATGGGAGCAACCATCAGATTGAAGGCTGGGAGTCCGCTTGTCACCGTCAATATGTCGGTTCATTACTTGGCTGCGGTTTTTGCAGGGGAGAAGTTAACGGCAAGGGCAGAAATTACCCATTTAGGAAGAGGTCTTGTGACGGCGGAAGGATTTCTAGAGGGAGAGGATGGGCTTTTAAAAGCAAAGGCCATAGGGACTTTCAAGCTTTTGAAAAAGAGGATTCAGTGAAGAAAGCACTAATTGACAAAATAATCCAAACTTTTATTGACGAAAACTTTTTTCGCTCGTAAAATTTACTTATTACCATTTTTTTCTATATGAGGTGGGCTTGATGAATCAAACGAAAGAGAAACAGAAATACACTGTCCCCGCTCTTGAAAATGCTTTTTCCATTCTCCGTTTGCTTAGCCGTAACCGATTTAAGGAATCTACTATCACGGAAATTTCAAATGCGCTCAGCCTAAACCCGGCGACCTGCTACAGATTGCTGCGTGTTATGGAAGAGATGGCTATTGTGCGTTATATGGATGAGAAAAAACGCTATACCCTTGGTCCATATTTAGTTGTGCTAGGGGAGCGGGCTAAGGAGCATCTTGATTACTTGCTGATCATCCAGCCTTATCTTGAAAGACTGACGAAGGAAACACAGATGACGTCTATTCTCGTCAATAAGATCAATGAACGAAAGCTGGCCATTGTCAGCAAGGCAGAAGCGAGTGATTTTGGGGTGACCGTTTCTGTCGGCAGACATTTTTCCATCACAGACGGCTCCTTTGGCCTTTGTCTGCTTGCTTATCTTGACGAGGAGAAGCGGACGGCTATCTTAAAGCAGCATACTGGCTTGAGGACGTATTCAAACCATGAGATAGCCAGTATTAAAAGCGAATGTGAAGCATTAAAGAAACGCGGTTTTCACATTGCTTATGGCGAGTATATCAAAGGGGTATGCGGAATTGCGGCACCTATTTTCATTGAAAGCGGTAAGGTCGACATGTCTATTGAACTAATTGGCTTTACCTCTCGTCATGATGAAGAAGACCTGCAAGAAAAGGGACTATTAATCAAGGAAGCAGCAGATGAAATCAGCCGAAAGCTATCAGGAAACGAATAAATAAAGGAGAATGCTTGATGGGAGCTTTATCCGGAATTAAGGTATTAGATTTAACACGACTTCTTCCTGGTCCCTACTGCACGCTCATGCTCGCAGATTATGGAGCTGAGGTCATCAAAATCGAAGAGCCTGGAAGAGGGGATTATATACGCTCAAGGAAGCCGGCCATTGGTGGAATAGGGGCAAGACATTTAACCGTTAACCGCAATAAAAAGAGTGTCGAGCTTAACCTAAAGACAGAGGCTGGAATTGAGATATTCAACATGATGGCTCGGGATGCGGATGTAATCATTGAAGGATTCAGGCCTGGAGTGATGGAGCACCTTGGAATTGGCTATGAACAAATCTCAAAGATTAATCCGGAAATTGTCTATTGCTCCCTCACAGGTTATGGGCAAACTGGTCCCTATCGTTTACTGCCAGGGCATGACATTAATTATGCCGGATACTCAGGAATCCTCAGTCTCAATGGAGAGGCAGATGGAAAGCCGGTCATTCCTGGGGTACAGATTGCGGATATTGGCGGAGGGTCTTTGATGGCCTTGTCCGGAATCTTGATGGCTTTACTACATAAGGAGAAAACAGGCGAGGGCCAATACATTGATGTATCTATGACAGATGGGGCTGTCACGTGGCTGTATGCCGCTGCTTCGGATTATTTTGCCTCTGGAGATGTGCCCAAACGAGGAAAAAACCGTCTGGATGGCCAATTTGCCTATTACCAGCTCTATGAGACAAAGGATGGGAAATTCCTCTCCATCGGAGCGTCTGAAAAGAAGTTTTGGGACCGTTTTTGCGAGCTGATTGAACGACCTGATTGGAAGGAATTGCACGATGGAGATACCGAGGTACAGACAAAAATGAAGCAAGACTTAACAGCCTTGTTCAAGGAACGGACGAAACAGGAGTGGCTGGAATTATTATCATACGAGGAAACCTGTGTTGGACCTGTCAATACAATTGACGAGCTTTTCCGTGATCCGCAACTCCAGGCAAGGGAAATGCTGTGCGAGCAAAATCATCCAGTTGCAGGAAGGATTAAGCAAATTGGGTTTCCGATTAAATTCTCAAAAACACCTGGCAAGATGCTCGCACATGCACCTGACTTAGGCGAGCATACAAAAGAATGCCTAATAGGCCTTGGATACAAGGAAGAGGAATACGAAAAACTGGCAGATGAGGGTGTCATCGGGAAGCATCCATCTAACCAGTCTTCATAAGGGAGTGAGAGCAATGGAATATGTGCAATACAGAAGAACAGGAACCAATCACGATATAGTCGAAGTGACGCTTAACCGTCCTGAGGCGAGGAATGCCTTTAATACGAAAATGGCAAAAGAAATTTTGGCTATATGCAAGTTTATCCATGCCAGTGAGGCAAGAGCAGTCATCATTCGTTCATCGACAGAGGCTGCCTTTTGTTCGGGGGCTGATCTAAAAGAAAGAAATGGCATGAGCGAGGCGGAGTGGAAGGAACAGCACAAGCTGTTTGAGGCGATGTTTCATAGTCTTCAAGATTTGAAACAGCCCGTCATTGCCGAGGTTGATGGCTATGCCCTCGCCGGAGGATTTGAGATTGTCCTAAATTGTGATTTTATCATCGCGACCGAGCATGCTGTTTTCGGTTTGCCGGAGGTGACAAGGGGAATCATGCCAGGCGGCGGCGGAACAAGGCTTCTGTCTAGAAGAATTCCGATTCATAAGGCAAAGGAATGGATACTCACAGGAAGAATGATCCGCGCACAAGAAGCAGATCAGGCAGGTTTGCTTAATCTTCTTACAACAAGGGACCAAATTAGGAAAGAGACCATTGCCTTTGCAGAGAAAATCAGCGCGAATGCCCCTCTCGCTGTCCAATACTGCAAGACAGCATTAGATGAACTTTACAGTGCTGATTATAAAGCGGCACGAGAGCTTGAAATAGATTATTATAACCGCTGTGTTGACACGCTGGACCGCCTAGAGGGTGTGAGCGCCTTCGTAGAGAAGAGACAGGCACAATTCATCGGCAAGTAATTGTGGAAGGCAGGTAATAGGCATGGGTTATGAAACGATCACAACAGACACACAAAACGGAGTATGTACGGTACGGATGAATCGGCCGGAGGTAAGGAACGCACTTGGCCTTCTTGCCCGAGATGAATTACGGGATTTTTTCACCAAAGCAAGTGAAGATGATGCAATTCGCAGTATTATCCTTACTGGCAGCGGACCTTCCTTTTCAGCAGGGGGCGACCTAAGCCAAATGGAGGGGCTGGACCCTATCACGGGAAGGAAGAGACTTCAAAGCGGACACGCGATGATTCAAGCGATGATTCAACTGGAAAAGCCGATTATCGCTGCGGTCAAC
>CAJGCH010000285.1 GCA_904501845.1 uncultured Bacillaceae bacterium
CTTGAGCCGGTTAAGGTTGGCGACTTGAAGAATGGCGGAGAATTGTATCAGTTTGTCCGTCTTGGCAAAGGATGCCTCTCTTATATGGCCATCTCTGGCGGAGAAGCAGCCATCATCGATGCGGTTCGCTTCACAGATATTTTCATTGATTTCGCTAAAGAAAAGGGCGTAGAGATCAAGCATGTGTTCGATACGCATTTACATGCGGACCATATTTCCGGAGGACGCCATATCGCGGCGCAAACCGGCGCGACGTACTATCTGCCGCCGAAGGATGCGGAAGAGGTCGTATTCGAGTACACAGCGCTTGAAGACGGAGTCACGGTAAACCTTGGTGAATCCAAGATTGAAGTAGGAGCCTTATATTCTCCTGGACACACAATTGGCTCGACATCCTTCGTGATTGATTCAAGCTATTTGCTGACAGGGGATATCCTCTTCATCGACTCCATCGGAAGACCGGACTTGGCTGGCCTGGCGGAGGATTGGGTATCTGACCTTCGCGTCACGCTATACAAACGCTACCGCGAATTGGCTGATGATTTGATCGTGCTTCCGGCACATTTCATGATTATTGACGAACTGAACGAGAATGGCTCTGTTTCTAAGCGCTTAGGAGATTTGTTCGCAGAAAACCACGGCTTGAACATGACGGACGAGGATGAGTTCCGCAAGACCGTTACCGAGAACCTGCCTCCGCAGCCAAATGCTTATCAGCAAATCCGCCAAGTCAATATGGGCAAAATCACGCCTGATAATGACGAGCAAATCGAGATGGAAATCGGTCCGAACCGCTGTGCCGTACGCTGACGAACCTATAATTAAATTCAAACATAAAGGAGAATGATTCATGAATATCACGAAAACATTAGACGCAAAAGGCCTGGCTTGCCCAATGCCCATCGTCAAAACAAAAAAGACAATCGACATGATTAACTCAGGCGAGGTATTGGAGGTGCTTGCAACCGACAAAGGCGCCCTTAATGACTTTAAGGCATGGGCAGGTTCTGCCGGTCACATTATTCTTGATCAAAAAGAAGAAGACGGCGTGCTCAAATTCTATATTCAAAAAGCGTAAAGAAGAGGCGGGCCTTCGAACACTGTTCGAAGCCCGCTGTCTTTCCTAAAAAGGAGGAATGGAGATGGATATGACGTTTATCGTCGTCATCTTTCTAATTGGTTTTATCGGATCGTTTGTCTCAGGCATGCTTGGTGTCGGCGGTTCTATCATCAAATACCCCATGCTCTTATACATCCCGCCATTATTCGGGCTGGCTGCTTTCTCGGCTCATGAAGTATCCGGCATCAGCGCGGTGCAGGTCCTGTTCGCCTCAATCGCCGGCGTATGGGCATTCCGCAAGGGCGGATATTTAAATAAATCACTTATTGCTTATATGGGGGTCTCCATCCTCATCGGGAGCTTCATCGGAAGCTACGGATCCTCTTTCCTCTCTGAGGAGGGCGTGAACATCGTTTATGGCATGCTTGCCGTCATTGCGGCGGTGATGATGTTCATTCCGAAGAAGAAGGTCGATGATATCCCGCTCAATCAAGTGACTTTCAATAAGGCGCTTGCGGCCATTCTCGCCTTAGTCGTCGGGGTTGGCTCCGGCATCGTCGGGGCGGCAGGGGGATTCATGCTCGTTCCGATTATGCTCACGGTCTTGAGGATTCCGACGAGGATGACGATTGCGACAAGCCTTGCTGTTACGTTCATCTCCTCTATCGGGGGAAGCATTGGCAAGCTCATGACCGGGCAAGTGGATTATGGGCCGGCGCTGATCATGATTGTGGCGAGCGTGATAGCTGCTCCGCTTGGGGCCAAAGTCTCGAAGAACATGAACACGAAGATGCTCCAAATGATTTTGGCTTTCCTTATTGCGGCAACAGCCGTCAAGATCTGGCTCGATATATTGTAACAGGAATGATAGCGTCCTTTGGGGATGCCATCATTTTCTTTTTATATGAGAATATGTAAGCGTTTTGGTTTCCAATTAAATAGTTTACTGTTAAAATATAGTTAGATAATGATATAAAGGGGAGATTACGATGGGAAAATTAGACGGCAAAGTTATCATCATCACGGGCGGTGCAGGAGGTATCGGACTTGGCATGGCGAAAGCGATGGCAAAGGAAGGCGCTGTGCTTGCGATTGTCGATGTGAATGAAGAAGCGGGAAAAACGAGCGAGAAACTATTGCAGGAAATCTCACCTGAATCATCGTTTATTCAAGCTAACCTGCTTGAACGCGAAAAATTGCCTAACATCATCCAAACGGTTGTCGAGAAATACGGGAAGCTCGATGTGCTTGTGAACAATGCGCATGCATGTAAGCAAAAACTAATTGAGGATACGACACAGGAGGATCTGGATCTTTCATTTGGAACTGGATTCTATCCAACCTTCTATTTAATGCAGGCAGCCCTTCCATATTTGAAAGAAACGAAAGGCAATATCATTAACTTCGCCTCCGGCGCGGGCATCAATGGCGATGTCACGCAAGCAGCCTATGCGGCGGCTAAGGAAGCGATTCGCGGCATTACGCGTGTGGCCGCCAATGAGTGGGGACAATACGGCATTAACGTCAACATTATCAGCCCAATCGCTGATTCAGAGGGTGTAAGGGCTTGGGCGAAGGCGCAGCCGGAATACTACCAAGCTGTCGTAAATAAAATTCCGCTCGGCCGCTTCGGTGATGTAGAAGAAGACATCGGCCGTGTCGCTGTCTTCCTTGCAAGCGCTGATTCTCAGTATATTACCGGCCAAACCATCATGGTGGACGGCGGAGCCACGAAGCTTCGCTAAGTTGAGATAAATGGAGAAGGATAATCTGTTTGACTTGATCCACTCGATTGAGCTCATCTCAAATGAACATATCGTCCGGTTCACCTCCAAGTTCTCGTATCCGGTCGGTGTATCGGCCATCCTCGTGCTTGCGGAGCTCCAATCGAGAGGACCGCTCAGGGCGAGCGAGCTGGCCGATATGCTCCGCTATACGAAGGGAGCGGTGACCCATATATCCAACAAGCTCGTCAATCATGACCTGGCAAAAAGGCAATATAATGAGGATGACAGGCGAACCGTCTATCTATGCATCACGGATAAAGGAAGCGTGGCTTTAGCAGAAGCGCAAAAGCTCGGCCAGGAAATCTACCTCGAATTATTTGAGGAACTGACAGAGGACGAGCTGCACGAGTATTTGCGCATCCAGCGCAAAATGGCAGAGGGAATGAAGAACAGGCGCCTATCCAAGCCTGGGGGGAAACTACTATAAATAGAGAAAGAAAGCCGATTTGTCGAGATAGAAATAGACGAATCGGCTTTTTTGATGCGTTGAGCATCATCCTAAAAAGCGAATTGATTAATGTCCTTTGCTTTTGCGTTATGGAGGAGCTCATCATGCCGTTCCTGAAGGATCCCTTCCTTATAGGCATCCAAGCAATAGAGGATGGATTCCCATAGGTGGACGTTGACCCTCTCGAGCGGGCTCTCATCCTGGCTCTTTTTGAGTTTCTCCTTCTAAAGCTCGAGTGCTGCCTCATAAGTATCCATCTCGCTGCGCACGCACACCTCATACATCAAATCCTTCAATGGCATCCCGTACTTTTGCTCAACCATCTGCCTGTGTTCATGATCTGTGATTTGAACAACCTCCATAGCTTGATGTAATGGATGAAGCATTCATATGAACATTATAC
>CAJGCH010000286.1 GCA_904501845.1 uncultured Bacillaceae bacterium
CCGCTTGAATCTATGAATATGCTGGTTGGCAGGGTGAGGATTTGATAAGCTTCACCCGTTTTCCCCTGGGTGTCTAACAGGACAGGGAAGGTAAGCTCGTTCCTCTTAAGAAATGCTTGGACATCACCAATGTTTTTCTCGGCATTGGTCATATTTACGCTCAAAAGGCGGGTACTCTGCCTATTCGCGTTGAAATAGTTCTCAAAGACTTGCATCTCTTCTTGGCACGGCGGGCACCATGAGGCCCAAAAGTTTACGATTATCTTTTCTCCCCTATAATCAGAGAGACGAATATGTTCGCCTGTGATGGTTGAAAGAGATATATTTGGGGCAGGCTGTCCTTCTTTGACGAGATTATCCATGCTTGCTGTATGGATGATTTCCCCTCGTTCAATGACGGGGTTTGCTCCTGATAAAGGAACCAATGTCAAGATGGATGCGATGCTTATAAGCAGATGCTTTTTCATAGGATAGGCCTCCAGAAATAGATTGTCTAACAGCAGTATTGCCATATACAATATTCTCTATTACGAGATGATTATTAGCGGAAATGAGGGGATTTACGGATGTTTTATATAGGAGTAGATATTGGGACGACATCAACAAAGGCTGTCCTGTTCACCCAAGAGACAAAGGTTCATTGTGTGAGCCATGTTGAATATCCATTACATAGTCCTTTACCGATGATTGCAGAACAAGACCCGGAGGAGATTTTCCAGGCGGTTGTGAAAGCCATTAAGGATGTTGTAGAAAAGAGCGGGGCTGGGCCGGATGAAATCAGGTTTGTTTCATTCAGCTCTGCCATGCACAGCATTATTGCCGTTGATGGGAGCGGAATTCCAATCACTCCGTGCATTACATGGGCAGACAGTCGGTCTAAGGCTTGGGCGGATAAGATTAAGGATGAAATGAATGGACATGACATATATATGCGGACAGGCACGCCCATTCATCCGATGTCTCCTTTGACGAAGATTGCTTGGTTAACCCATGATTGTCCTGAGGTTATCGAGGCGGCCTATAAGTTCATCTCCATTAAGGAATACGTCTTTCATAAATTGTTTGCCCAATTTGTGATTGACCATTCCCTTGCTTCTGCAACAGGTCTATTCTCATTAGCTGATTTGGATTGGGATGAGGAAGCCTTGCGCACGGCAGGAATCACGAGAGAGCGTTTGTCACGGCCGGTTCCGACCACTTGGCATACGACCGGAATGAAAGAGCAATATGCGAGGGAAATGGGTCTTTCGGTTCGGACCATCTTTATTATTGGAGCGAGCGATGGGGTGCTTTCCAATCTTGGCGTGAATGCGATTGACCCGGGAATTGTCGCTGTGACGATTGGAACTAGCGGTGCAATCCGTACGGTGACAGACCGTCCTGTAACGGATGAGAAAGGCCGTATATTCTGTTATGCATTGACTGATAAGCATTGGGTTATCGGAGGGCCTGTTAATAACGGCGGGATGACATTCCGGTGGCTTCGGGATGAATTCGCTTCTGCGGAAGTAGAAACGGCCAGGAGGCTTGGGATAGATTCCTATGAGGTTTTAACAAAGATTGCCGAAAGAGTCATGCCTGGAGCGGAAGGATTGCTTTTTCATCCTTATTTGGCAGGTGAAAGGGCGCCTCTGTGGAATCCGGATGCACGCGGATCATTCTTTGGGCTGGGAATGCATCATAAGAAGGAGCATATGGTTCGAGCTGTTTTGGAGGGAGTTATCTTTAATCTTTATACCGTTTTGCTCGCCTTGCAGGAATTAATTGGTGTGCCTGAGAAGATTAAAGCTACAGGAGGTTTTGCACGTTCTCATTTATGGCGGCAGATGCTCGCTGATATTTTTAATCAAGAAGTAGAAATCCCTGAAAGCTTTGAAAGCTCTTGCCTTGGTGCAGTCGTACTTGGCCGCTACGCCCTTGGGGAAATCAAGGACTTCTCTAGTGTGAAAAACCTTGTCGGAACGACGCATATTCATACTCCAAATGAGCAAAATGTCCAAATCTATGAGGAGCTGATCCCTATCTATATCAGTATCTATCGCAAGCTTGAGCAGGAATATGGAAGCATCGCCGCTTTCCAAAATAAATGGGCGAACAAGGTGTTTGAATAGTATGTCTATTTGTTTTTCTGTGTCCCCTGTTGACAGTTTATGTCGAAAAATAGTATTCTGAACGTATCAAATGAATAATTATACAAATCCTCATCAGAAAAGATGAGGTAGAGGTCGCGATATTTATCAGTAAGCTAGTAAGTAGAGTCGGAAAGCTCGATGACGTTAGCTGAAAGGAACTATCGCCGAAGCACCGTTCATTTCCGAGAATGGTAGCTGGGACTGCAGCCGAATAGGTGCAGGACTGTCATGGGAACATAAGAATGCTCTCGTGGAGAACTATCCGTTTTTGTCTGGTGTGAACCTTTTTTAAACACAACACACCTGCTCATAGGGTGTGTTTTTTGTTTTGTCGGCTATCGAAGCAAAAAGTGATAGATTGCTTGAGTACTATTTCTTAAAAAATAGGGCAGCTTCATATAGTTTGTTACATAAAGAAAGTTCACATCTCATTTGAGCCAAAACATGGATAATGTCTGAAGGGAAGTACATCAGTTTTGGAAGGGGAATGACACTAGTGACTCAGAATAAACAACTAGGATTTTGGATTTTAACAGCATTTGTTGTCGGCAATATGGTCGGCTCGGGAATCTTTATGCTGCCTCGCACATTGGCGGAGGTTGCGAGCCCGGCAGGCGTTATTATTGCTTGGGGTTTAACCGGACTAGGCGTCTTAACGATTGCGCTGGTATTCGGGAATTTAGCTGTGCGCAAGCCGCATTTGACCGGCGGGCCGCAAATTTATGCAAAGGAATTATTTAAAGAGGACTCTACTGCTTCGAAGCTTTCAGGTTTTATGTCGACCTGGGGCTATTGGATTGGCAACTTTGCGGGTAACATCGCCATTGTTACAACCTTTGCGGGATATTTATCAACATTTTTCCCTATTTTAACAAGCCAGGCTGTCCTGCTGACTGTAGGCGACTTTACGCTTAAGGTAGGTAATGCTCTAACTTTCACGGTTTGTACCATTATGCTTTGGGGAGTTCACTATATTATCATGACCGGTATTAATCATGCCGGCAAAATCAATTTCATCGCGACTGCCGGGAAGGTTGTTGGGTTTGGTCTATTCATCATCATTGGCTTGTTCGCCTTTGAAAAGGCGAATATCTTGCCATTCGTTGAAATGAAAGTAGATGGCAGCGGTGTTAGTCATGGACTCATGGGACAAGTAAACTTAGCAGCCGTTTCTACTCTATGGGCGTTCCTCGGAGTTGAATCCGCGGTTGTCTTTGCCTCCCGTGCAAAAAGAAAATCAGACGTAAAGACTGCGACCATTGTCGGCCTCATGATTGCCATTGCGATCTACATGGGAATCAGCACACTCGTGATGGGAATGCTCTCACAGGATGCTTTGCTTGCATCTGATAAACCGCTCATTGATGCAATCTCTGCAGTGCTTGGACCAGTTGGCGGGAAGGCGCTTGCGTTCGTTGGCCTGATCAGTTTATTTGGTTCGACGATTGGCTGGGTGCTCTTGAGTGCGGAGATTCCGTATCAGGCGGCTAAACAGGGCCTCTTTATACCGGCCTTCCTTAAAGAAAATAAGAACGGCGTACCGACTTTTTCTATGGTTGTTTC
>CAJGCH010000287.1 GCA_904501845.1 uncultured Bacillaceae bacterium
GAGCATTTGAAGTGAGAAGGAAGGTGACGAGCTCTGCCACTTCTTCAGGGGTTCCCAGCCTTCTTTGCGGGATGCCCTTTGCTGCATTCTCTTTCATTGACGGATTTGCCTCATAAAACGCCTTAACCATAGGGGTTTCTGTCAGGCCTGGCGCAATGGCATTAATGCGCAGGCCGTCCTTGGCGTACTCAGCGACCAAGCTCTTCGTCAAGCCGACAATAGCATGCTTCGTGGCGGAGTAGGTAACGACCGAATCCTGCCCGATGACTCCTGCGCTTGAGGCTGTATTGACGATTGCTCCGCCGCCATTTTTAAGCATAACATCCGCTGCATAACGCACTCCATACAGAGCGCCCATCAAATTAATCTGGACGATTTGCTCAATCTCTTCAATCTTTGTATCCAAGAAATAGGACCCGCTTCCGGATATACCGGCATTATTGAAGAAATAGTCAATGGTTCCAAACCGCTCCACAGTTTGGTCCACATAATTCTTCACGTCCTCAGCCTTTGAAACATCTGCTTTGACAAACATGGCATCTACGCCAGATTGTTCAGCCAATTTAACGGTTTCATGGCCACCTTTTTCATTTATATCAACCGCAACGATGTTGATATCTTCTTTCGCTAGGCGAATGGCTGCTGCTTGTCCTAAACCGCTGCTTCACGAAAAAATGATAGGCAAGGCCGGCTGTCTTCATTCAAATTCAATATGGTCTTACGCCTCTTTTATAGCGATAGCCTTTGAATAAGAGATAGCTTTACAGTCTTCTAAATCCTCTTCCTTTAAGAACCCCAGTTTAATTGATGCCTTAATTTTGTCCTCATCCGGCAGCTTTCTTACTTCGATGAGATCCTTCATCTTTAGCTCTTCTAGTTTTTGGACGGTCGGTTCCGGTAAGTATTTCTCTGTTTTCCTGATTTGGCGCTGGAGCTTCAGGCCGTTTTCTATTAATTCCCCCTTTTGGTTGACTCCGGTTTGCTTGTCAAAGAAATCATGAAAAACTTCCTTTAATGCATTCATTTCTTCCTCAATCGCCTTTTTCTCCTTAGTCAAAGAATGGTAGCGAGCAATCATGTCTGCTGTGACAAGAACATGGTTCATAAAAATTCCCTCCTGCAAAAAAGCTAGTTTATAGAACATATTTTTGAAGTACGCTTTATATGCCTTGGGCAGTATTTTTGTTGAAAGGGTTTATTCCTCTCCGCTTTAGCCCATGTTTATTAGAGATGGTTAAAAAGTTGGGAAAGGGCGTGCTTTTAGATGTGGCAAGCTGCCATGTGGGGAGCTATTTCGGGCTCAGCGGTATTTGTAGGGGCGATTCTCGCGATGCTATTCAACATCCCAAGCAAAATAATCGGGTTTGTGATGGCATTTGGAACAGGTGTCTTAATAGGAGCTGCCGCTTATGAGTTACTGGGTGAGTATGTAGATAAAGGAGAAATCATTTCGGTATCAATCGGATTCCTGATTGGAGCATCGGTCTTTACGTTATTGAACTCGTATATCTCTAAGAGAGGAGCGGGGGAGCGGAAACGGTCCGGCAATCAAGGAGAGGGCGGAATCTCTATATTTATCGGAACGGTAATGGATGCCATTCCTGAATCCATCATGATAGGTGCTAGCCTTCTTACAGGAAAATCCGTCAGTTGGATGCTGGTTGTCGCCATCTTCCTCAGCAATATTCCAGAAGGTCTTTCCAGCACGACAGGATTAAAGAAAAGCGGATATCCTAAGTGGAAGATTTATGTCCTTTGGCTTGCTGTCATAGGGATTTCCAGTCTGGCCTCCTTTAGCGGATACTACTTCCTCTCTGAGACGCCTGAATATGTGATGGCGGGCATCGCCGCATTTGCAGCCGGAGGAATTATCGCAATGATTTCCTCCACTATGATGCCAGAGGCATTTGAGGACAGCGGGCCAAGCACTGGGTTTATCACAGCGATTGGATTGCTTCTTTCCCTGGTACTAGACTACTTTTCAGGGTGAAAATCAGAGCCGCGACATAATTACTGTATTCCATGCCATTGCCTTCCAAGTAAAAGTGGTTGAAAAAAGGCTGTTCTTTCCTTATCCTAAAATAACAGAGTTAAGAATGATAACAGTGGAGGCAATACAGAATGTATAGTTTTAAAAATGATTATAGTGAAGGTGCCCATCCGGCCTTATTGAAAGCATTAGTAGAATCGAACATGCAACAAGAAGAAGGCTATGGGTATGATACATATACGAAGCAAGCCATCTGGCTGTTAAAGGAAAAAATCCAGAACCCTAATATAGATATTCATTTTCTCACTGGCGGTACACAAACGAATCTTACGGCGATTTCTGCCTTCTTAAAACCGCATCATGCCGTAATCGCTCCGCATACTGGCCATATTTTTGTCAATGAAGCAGGTGCGATCGAAGCGACTGGGCACAAGGTTATTACCGTTCCAGGAGATAATGGCAAGCTTAAGCCAGAACAAGTGGAAGCTGTATTGGCCAGTCATCCTGATGAACATACCGTGAAACCGAAGCTCGTCTATATATCGAATCCGACTGAGCTAGGGACGATTTATCAAAAAGATGAATTGCGTGCTTTGAAAGAGGTTTGCTCTAAACATAATCTATATTTGTATGTGGATGGCGCACGACTCGGCTCAGCCCTCGTCTCCATGGAAAATGATATGACGCTTGCTGAATTTGCTGTATATCCTGATGCCTTCTATATCGGCGGCACGAAAAATGGTGCCCTTATGGGTGAGGCACTCGTCATCCAGCGGGAAGAACTGAAGGAAGATTTTCGCTATTCGATGAAGCAAAAAGGTGCCATGCTTGCCAAGAGCAGACTTTTAGGCATTCAGTTTGTTGAGTTATTTAAAGGTCATCTTTTCTGGGACCTGGCTGACCATGCCAACCAAATGGCCAAAAAGCTTCAAGATGGACTAGCGGAGAATGGCGTATCATTCTTGGCGAATACGTCCACCAATCAACTTTTCCCGATCCTCTCTGAGCAAATGATTCAAGAGCTGCAGAAACAATATTCCTTCTATGTATGGGAGCGGGTAAACGCAGATTCTTCCGCTATCCGCCTAATCACTTCATGGGCGACGAAAGAAGAGATGGTGGAAAAATTCATCCAAGATGTCAGAGAGATTAAAAATAGATGTGAGAACAAGCAGACGACATTTGCTTCACAGACGTGACTAGTCTGTCGCAAAAGGACAATTTCGGCCCAATATGAATACATTAAATATGGCAGAAATGTTGGTAAATGAATTGCCCCCTGTCAAGGTGGACAACGGAAATAATAAAAAAAAAGGTTCAAGCGGCTTTAGCTCTATATTCCAAAGGGCTAAGGCCGTTTGGTCTTTTTTGGAATCTTTTATGCTTGTAGAAGTCTATATAATATGGGGTGGTAACATAAATCCCCGCTTTATTTTTCGAGGAAGGATTTTCAAACATATAAAAGATAACTTTATGATAATTAAAATGGTTTTAGACAGTTATCCTTTCTCAGTTAACGCACATATGATAAATTAATGTTATCAGAATTTTACAAATCAAACCAACTGACCGTTTATCGGTCTGTTAGCGAGATTTGAAAACTAAATCCGCAAATTTACAGGGGTTCCAACCTGATGTGGTGATGAGATGCGAAGCTATTATGAGTGTGGTGATATAACTAGGAGGGTTCCACGATGAC
>CAJGCH010000288.1 GCA_904501845.1 uncultured Bacillaceae bacterium
ACCTTCTAGCTTGGCTGTTGTTCTCGTACCGCCTGCATCGGAACCGGCGTTTGGCTCCGTTAAACCGAAGGCAGCAAGTCCCTTCCCGCTTGCAAGCGGGGTCAAATACTTTTCCTTTTGTTCCTTTGTCCCGAAATAATAGATGGGACTTGCCCCTAATGAAACAGCCGCCGCATAGCTGAGTCCGCTGCCTCCGCACGCACGGCCAATCTCCTCAACAGCCAGTGCATAGGAAATCGTATCCCCGCCTGAACCGCCATATTCCTCCGGAAACGGAATGCCGAGAAGCCCAAGCTCCCCCATTTTCTTGAAGATTTCTTCCGGAAAGCGCGAATCGCGGTCGAGCTCAATCGCAAGCGGCTTCAATTCTGCCTGGGCGAAATCACGCGCCAGTTCCTTGACCATTCGTTGTTCTGCTGATAATTCAAAATCCATATCCTAACCTCCATCATTTAAGACCGACTGGTTGGTCTGTCTTTTGTGTTTGTAAGCGCTTTATTTTTGTCCAAAAAATAAAAGGAATACGTTTCCTTCGCTTCATCCGTCAACAGGGCATGCATGATGAAATCCGTGAAAATATCCGCAATTTCCTCTATCGAACGCTCCCCGTTTCGCTGATACCACTTCGACGTCCAATTCACGATGCCTAAAATGGCCATACCACTAATATCAAACGGGATTTCCCTTCTGAATTCGCCGCTCTCCTGACCGCTAGCTATCACCTCATTGATGAGAAGACGATACTCATCCCTCTTCACCTTGATGAGCTGGTCGAGCTCCGGCTTTAAATATTTGCTCTCTTGATAAAATACGGATATGTGGGGCTGATATAAATCAAATACTCTCGCAAATGAATGAATAATCTGAGCTAATTTCGCTGCTGGGGTCTGACAAGTGCGATTGGCTTCCTTCGCTTTTGCCAAAACATAGGAGATAAATGTATCATGGATGGAAAACAGAAGATCGTCCTTAGAACGATAATGATGATAAAAACCGCCCTTTGAAGTACCGCTCGCCTCCACAATGTCATTGACGGTGACACTATGAAAACCGCGCTTTTCAAAAAGCATGAGAGATGTGGCAAGAATCCGTTCTTTAAGCTGCGAAATCACCACCTCCATCTGGTAAATGTTTACAAGTTCGATTCTAACGTATGCTTTTCATATCTGTCAAATACAATCTGACTATCCATTTTGGCCATCGTTACGTGTACGGCTTCCTGCCGATTCTCGATCGTTTTTCATGCTTATACCATGTAACCGATAAGGATCATCTGGCGAATACGAGAATGGAAGGATGAGCAAAAAGTCTCTATAACTTTTTTGACATTCATGCCAAAATGGATGTAAGAAATCTGCTCTTACATACACACAAAAAATCACCATAATAATTTATGAGAATAATATAGAGAGGCTCGCCTCTTGCCGGTTTCCACATTTGGATTGGAGGTCTTCATGAATTATAGTATTGCTGCCATTTTCATAGTCGTCTCAACTGCCTTGATTGTGTCTCATTATGTAGGTAAAATCCAATTAGACCATTATGCATCCAAGCCCATTAAATTATATTTCATACGAGCAAGCATCGGAATAGTCCCTGCCTTTCTATTAGCCGGGCTTCTATTTTATTTATTTAGCATATGGACTGATTAGAGAGTGTCAGCTAAGCTGCACTCTCTTTTTATTGGCTTTTCGATTTTCTCCTGACAAGATGTTTTGTCCAGATTCTTCCCTGCCTCTTTGAAGCTGCGCCTAAGTCTACAATGAAAAATCCCAAAATCCTGGTATACATAGTTCAAATATGAGCAAACACTTTGTTTTTTCGGAATAATTAATTTGTAGTATACTAGAATTGAAAGGGCATACATTTAGGAGGGAATGGACATGAATATGAAGCTATTAGAAAACAAAGTAGCGATAATCACTGGGAGCGGATCAGGCATCGGAAAGGAAATCGCCACCGCCTATGCACAAGAAGGAGCAAAAGTGGTCATTGCCGATTTTAATGAGGAAGTCATGAATGCCACCGTGAAAGAACTGACGGATGCCGGGCTTACGGCTATGGGCGTCAAAGTCAATGTTTCTAATGAAGAGGATGTACAGCGCATGGTGGATGATACAATCGCGAAATTCGGCCGCGTAGATATCTTAGTAAATAATGCAGGTGTCGGCGATAATATGCAGGCGGCGGCTAATGTGCAGGATGATGTCTGGAATCGTGTCATGGACATCAATGTTACCGGTGTCATGCGCTGTATCCGCTGTATTCTCCCTCACTTTGAAGCAAACGGCGGCGGCACTATCGTGAATATGGCCTCCCTTGCCGGTGTCATGGGCGGACGCGGCGGATTGACCTATACGGCTGCTAAGCATGCCGTTATCGGGATGACGAAAAACGTTGCCTCTCATTACGGCCCGCTCAATATCCGTGCCAACGCGATTGCCCCGGGCCATGTCGTGACAGGCTTCAACGCCAAAATGACCAATATCGATCCATTTGGCATGAAGCAGGCAACCCGCGGCACAAGCATGATGACGAAAGCTGGAACACCAGCCGATGTCGCCCATATCGCCCTCTTCCTAGCCTCTGATCAATCCCATTTAATCAACGGGATTACGGTCACGGCTGATGGCGGCTGGAGCGCTTACTAAGACAGGTTAGTTCCAACTGATAATAAAGTCCGCCATTTTGAGGGGCTTTTCTGAACAATGATATTTAAAGAAACAAGGCAGCGAACCCACATCAATTGTCGGTTTCTCTGCCTTGTTTCTTTTTAATCCAACTATGTTTAGAGTGAACCATCCCTACTGAACGCTCTCAACCTCACAAAGTGCGGAGGTGTCCCGGCCTTCTGTTACTTTTACTAGTTTAGGAAAACTGACTTGAGTAACCTTTTTGTTCAAAGAGTTATTCTTTCCTTGCCTTTGGCTTTAACGAAGCATTTCGCATTATAGGATAGGTAACTAGCAATGCTCCAATACCAAATAAACCGATTAAAGAAATAAGCTTCATTTTTAAAGCAGCTAAATCCAGTTCCATAAACCAGTCCATGCTATTAGTCAAATAACCACCATAATACAGAAACATCGTCACCAATGACAACAGCATAAGAGCGGACAAGCTTTTGCGCGTTCCCAATCTAAAATTTATACTGTACAGCAAAAAAGAAACACCCATAAGAAACAAAACAAACATGAGGTCAATCCATAGATACGTCAAGAAATGATATTCATTCACTAAGAATAGCCCAGGTTGAAAGATAGGTGAATCAATATCCCATTGCAGGAATACTGCCTTTAACAAACGATGCAATACATTCACAAATAAAATACTTAAAACAACACCTAATAAACCAACACTATAGAACACTTTGAGGAATTGTGTCCTCGTGCTTCCCAGCCCGATCGCTATGGGGTACAGCGACTTAAAACCGGCAATTGCAAAGATTGGAGCAAAGAAATAAGCTGGACCTGCAATCGATACGACTACGTCATCTCCAAATCCAAATATATACCCAATAAGGAGCCAAACTATTGTTAAGGGAATCGTAATATAAAGAAATAAAAGCTTTCCGAAAAACCACAGGGAATCCTCAGATACTAACCGCACCGTCCCGTATAAAGAATTCATCCCTATACTGCCTCCTCTGTTTTATTTAGCAAATAATCTTGAAGCTTTGCTTTTTC
>CAJGCH010000289.1 GCA_904501845.1 uncultured Bacillaceae bacterium
CTGCCGGAGACGAACTGCTCATCTGGACCATTGAACACAATGAAATTCTCACCGGCGGCCGCCTTAAATCTTTCAATATCCATGACTGGCATCGATGAATTTTTCAGGCCAATCACCTTTTCGTTCTCGAGCAATTTCTTGAACAGGTTCATAGACAAGCTATAGCCGGTCGTTTGCGGGATATTATAGATAATGAAAGGCAGTGCAGCAGCATCCATAATGTCAGACCAATACTTGTAAATCGAGCTTTCCGGAAGCGTAAAATAAATCGGCGGAATAGCTGATAAGGCATCATACCCTAATTCCTCTGCATATTTGGCCAAAATAACACTATCTCTTGTTGACGGCGCCCCAACATGCGCAATGAGCGTGAGCTTCCCTTGCAAGCATTCAGCGACATATCTCAACGTTGCTTTTCTTTCATCCAGGCTTTGATAAATGCATTCACCTGAACTCCCGCCAACATAAAGTCCATTTACGCCTTTTTGCAAAAGGTACATACATAAATCCTTCGTGCGTCCCTCAGACACCTCTCCTGAATCATCATAACAAGCATAAAAAGCCGGAAAGATTCCTTTAAATTTGCCTAATTCCATATCTCTCACACTCTCTAACATATTTTGTTATCTATTCCAATTTCAATATAACATGGGTGTGATTTACTGTAAATAATTTTCTTTATATTTAAATTTTTTGGAAAAAATTTCGATTAAATTGGATAAAGAACTAACAAAATGATAAGAGCAGGAGTATCCTTAAGATTAATTCCTTCATTATTAGACGATTGACGTGGAAAATGAGAGCTATTCTATCTGGATTAATTGAAAATTATTTTCGAAGAGGAAAGCGGAAAAGGTGACTATACCGATCCTAACTAGCATTCTTGATCATATGGTCACTAAGGCAACAAAAAAATGACTCCGGTGTCTCCGGAGTCATCTCATTAAATTGTTTTATTTCTCCTATCAGCAGCTATCAATCAATAATCCCCCAATAAGAAGGCTTTACATTGTATTCATTATCAAACACGAACGGGGCATCCACCCCTACTCCGTCATTGTATTCCTCGGCACGGTCATTCAGCCATGTATGATTATCCGCAACACCCCAGAATGTCACACTGCTGATCTTGTCATCGAGTTTCTCATATAGTTCAAATAGTTGATCATAGCGAACGGCCTGACGCTCGAATTCGCTTTCTGGAATGGCATCATACGTTGGATAAGCCGGTCGTGGCGGCCAGCCGTATAGACTGACATCGAGCTCTGTGATTTGGTTATCTAGACCAAGGTCTGCGAACATATTAATGGAATCCTCTATTTCTGTCAGGGTTGGCCAGCCGATTTGGATATGTGCCTGATGGCCAACTCCGTCAATCGGCACGCCTTCTTCAACGAGCTCCTGCACTAGGTTATAGAGATAGGTCCTCTTAGGTTCTACCTCTGTATTGTAATCATTGATGAAGAGCTTGGCATCTTTTTTGGCATATTTGTCTGCTGTTTTAAAGGCTACTTTAATGTAATCCGTACCCGTGATTTGATACCATGGCGATTCCCGAAGCCCCTTATCATTCCCTGCGTACTCATCAATCACTTCATTCACAACATCCCATGAGGTGATGTCATTCTTATATCGCTTGACAATCGTTTTCACATGCGTTTCTAAGCGCTTTAATAAGAGCTTCTTATTCTTCTCTCTTTGCTTAGGATCTGTCTCATCGACCATTTTGTTTCCTTCTTTGTCAAGGAAGAACCATTCTGGCACCTGGCTATGCCAAATAAGCGTATGGAATCTGAGCTCCATCTTATTCTTCTTGGCAAATTTGACGATCTTATCAGCATCCTTGAAGGTAAACTTTCCCTCTTCTGGCTGTATATTAATCGGCTTCATCACATTCTCGGCAACTAAACTATTAAAATGGCGCTTTAGGACTTGTCCATCCTTTCCATTCAGCATATCCGGCTCAACGGCAGCCCCTATATCAAAAGAATTTTTATATCGTTTATCCAGTTCAACCGGTGCTTTCATCGCACTGATCGGCTTCTTTTCAGCTGCAGAAACACTGGTCAGACCAGCAGATAATAAAAATGCTAAAGCAATTCCTGATAAAAACGGTTTACGCAATTTCATTATTTCCTCTCCCCTTAAATATTCCTATTTTAGAACTGAAATCGTTAACTGCCCTCCCTTCCTTATGTTTTTGGCCAGAGTTTTTTGTAAGGGCTTTCAAAAATTCTTTCAGCTAATTTTCTTGACGCACATTGATTATAGCAAATGAAACTTAGTTTATCTAGTAAACAAACTAAGTATTCTGAAATTCATTACCAAACGATTAGAAATAACGATAATAAACAAGCTTTCTTTTTTCATCAACGATTAAAGAAAGCTTGCTCATTCCCTTTAAGCAAAATTTATACTCTGCATTGCTTAATTAACAAACCCTTACTAGTTAACTCGGTGTACTATAGGAAAATTATCGATTGATCGAACGAGCAACCATCGAAACCGTATGCCGAATACCACGAATGGCTTTGCTCATCGCAAATATATTTTCTACAGGAGCAAGTCCGCCGTAACCCGCATCACCGATGTGCTGAATATCGACTCCGCAAATTTTATTGCGGATGGCAATTTGCTTGATTGTATCTTCATCAGCACCTTCCTGGCTCGTGCCAATAGCAGATAATACTAGCGCACCATTTTGATGGGCAACTTTCACAATCTGCTTTAGCTCTTGGTCATCAAAGCCTGGCACAGTTCCAACTGCTGGAACTAAAATAATATCTGCACCTGCATCAATGAAATCCTTCATGACTTCAGCTTCCACAACTGGCTCATTTACCCCAGCTCCATGCATTTTCCCGGCGATAATCAATCCAGAGAAGTGTTCCTTCGTTATCTGTATCGTTTTTTGAATTTGCTCATTTGTGACACCGGTGCCAGGATTACCTGTCAAACAAACAAAATCAAGTCCCAGCTTTTCAATTTCTTGAATGGTTTCCAGATTAGCCTGACGACCTTTAGGAATAATCAATCTTTCCTCTGCCATATTCGCTGAATCATCCACCGGCTCTAAATTCACCCCAATTGGACGGCCGACCAATCGGTGAAGCGCTTCGACGAAGGAACCCTCTTCCTCCTCCAATCCAGCAATCTTTGGTGCAAACACGTCAACCATGTTCAAAAGAATCATGTCTGCCCCAAATGCACGGGAGATTTCCGCATTGGTAATATCCCCGATAAACGGTTCACGGGTCACGATATTCTCCGACATTATGACGCGCCCTTCGCTTGCTTTGATGCTTTGCTTCAATTCTTCGGCATTCATCGCCAGGATTTCGGAGGCATTGGCGCTGATTAAACGATTTTTCATTATGGACATTCCTTTCATCGTGTTTTAATAAACTTAGATACTAAATCAAAAGTATGTATTACTCACAAATCCGGAAAATTCGTACACCATTATTCTAACAAACTTTTTGTTCCTCAAGCATTAACAACTTATAGGCGTAATCGCCTATATATCAGCTGCTGGATTTAGGAGCATAATGACAATGTTAGATTTTCTATAACGGTTATTTGATTTCCTCTAGCAACAACCCTAAATCATATCCCAAGTCGCTTCTTGTCTCGATATCAAATTCCCCCTGTGCTTCTTTTATAGGGTATTTTTGTTTA
>CAJGCH010000290.1 GCA_904501845.1 uncultured Bacillaceae bacterium
AGAAACTGGATTAATTCTAAAGACCAGAGATCCCTTCCGTAAGTGAATTCTCCTTTTGGGTCCGTTGAAGGGATTTTATATATTGTAAAAGGCTACAATCAATGATGGAAGACTATTTGATTGTTTATAGTGATATCATTATCTGATATCTATCATTCTGTATGAATATTTATATACTTTTATTACATAATGATTACATTAAATACATAGGTCTTACATTAGCGTTATAATCTGATGAATTGATTTATTTCTTTCCGGCGATTTTGGTATAGTACAAGAGTAGCAAGCAAGACGTTAAGAAAAAGACGTAAATTAAAAAGGGGTATGTATGAAAAACAATCAAAGAAACAAACTGATGAAACTGTTCCTTCTTTCAATGTTTGTTGTTGCTCTTGTCCTAAGTACATCTTTGCCTGGAACGACAGATACTGTTGAAGCAGCCGGCTTTAAGTATTCAAAAAAAGTTCCATTAACTAAATCTCAACAAAAATACTTATATGATCTTTGTGTCAAAAGAGGATTGAACTATAAGCATACATTAGCCGTCATCAAGCATGAGAGCAATTTCAAAGCAAAGGCTAAAGGCGGTTCAAACTACGGCTTGTTCCAAATTAATAAAGTGAATCATAAAAATTTGGCTAAAGTAACAAAAACGAAAAATAGCCCATATGATGTGAAGGTAAACATGAACTGGGGTACATATATGCTGTCTGATTTGAAGAAAAAATATGCCAAAAAAGGCTATAAAGGGACAGCGCTTCGTGAAGCATACTTAAGCGCTTATAATAAAGGGGAAGGCGGATTTGCCAAATATGGCAAAGCGACTGCTTACATTAAACGTCACAATCAAGCCCTAAAAGTTGTGAAAACTTGGTTCTAAAATGATTACAGCGTTCAGCCATAATTGGTTGAACGCTGTTTTTATGTGTATTAGTCTGCCTATAAGGCAGATATTCGGCTGTTGAAGTCCTCGTTTGGATAATAGGCATTTTTTACGAGTACATTAGGGCCCAAGCATTTTACTGCAGGGCAATGACAGTTAAGGGAACGAGCAAGCTTTGTTTCCATCCACTTCTCGTAAACCTCTGGCAAGGAGTGATGAAGGATGTTGCCGAGTGCTGGAGCATCGCCAAAATCGGTGACAATTACTTCTCCGTTGAAGATATTGACATTCAGACGGGAACGTCCATCCGGGTCATTTCGAATGGTCACATTCTTGCTTGCATATAGCCGTTTCAGTAAGGTGAGGTCCTCATCATTATTGCTGCAAGCATAAAAAGGCAATGTGCCGAATAGCATCCATACCTCTTCATTTCTGCAATCCAGCAAATGGTGAATGGCCTCTCTAATCTCATCTAAGGACAAAGTTTCGAGGGCAGATGCAAAATCGCTTGGATACATCGGATGGACCTCATGCCTTCTGCAGCCCATTTCTTCTGTGATTTGCTTATGTATTTTCTCCAGGTAAGGGAGTGTCCGCTTATTCAGCATAGTTTCCGCAGATACAAGAACGCCTGCCCGATTGAGGTGGATGGAGTTGTCGATAATGTTTTGGAAAAGGGCTTCCCTTTGTTTGTAGGTTGGCTTTCTTTCCATCATGGCAAAGCCGCCTTCCACGAATTCATCAATTGTTCCCCAGTTATGGGATATATGCAATACATCTAAATAAGGAATAATTGATTCATACCGTTCAAGAGGCAGGGTAAGGTTTGAATTGATTTGGGTTCGGACCCCGCGCTCAGCGGCATATTTCAATAAAGGAACCACATCGTTCTCTACGCTTTTTTTGGCAAGCATCGGTTCCCCGCCGGTAATGCTAATAGAGCGGAGGTGAGGAATTTCTTCGAGCCTTTGAATTAGTAGGTCTAGCGGCAGGGCATTCGGGTCTTTTGGCTGCAGTGTATAGCCGACCGCGCAATGTTCACAGCGCATATTACACAGAGTGGTGGTAGTGAATTCTATATTGGAAAGTGTCATTTTTCCATGTTGTGTTACGTCCATATAGGCTTCCCACGGATCATGTACAGGACTTATTCCCGCTGAAAGCACTTTATTTACACTAATCATATCAATCTCCTCAAGGTTAAAATTTCATACCCCATATTATGGTCTTTTAGTATAAATTATGTCAACCGTTCTAAGTATAGGTAATCAAGGGAAATATTTGAACAGAACCGAAAAAAACTATGGACGGAGGCTTCCGTCTATATGAATCAAAGAACAGGGTTATATAGACGAATCGATTGGTGTACATATAGAAGTCCTGCAAAGGGAACATGCATGGAAGAGCTTGAATAGGCGTGGGCGAATGGATTAGTTCCTCTTTTTAAGCGCTTAATGTAAAATGGAAATAGTGACTCATTAGAAAGAGGGATTATAAATGGAAATCGTAAAGACAGTAGAGGAATTCAAAGAACAAATCGCACAGGATCAGCTTACGGTGGAGATTTTTACGACGACCTGGTGCCCAGATTGCAAAAGGCTCGATATGTTCATTAATGAGATTGTGGAAGAACACTCCGATAAGAAGTGGTACAAGATTGATAAGGATGAATTCCCGGAGTTAGCCGAGCAGCAGAACGTCATGGGCATCCCAAGCTTGCTTGTGTACAAAAACGGCGAAAAAATCGCGCATTTGCATAGTGCCAATGCAAAAACACCTGATCAGGTCAGAGAATTTTTGAATGAATTGTAATAAGACACATAACCAAAAGCACAAGGCCGCGCCTTGTGCTTTTTAGCTTACTTTTTAATGGCGGTGAATGAATGGGCTTCGGCTAGAAGCCTCAGAAATTGAGTCTCATCTAGCAATTCAATAAGAGCCCCATTTTCCTGAAGCTCACGTGCTTTCCGTTCTTTTGAACTGATTCCCTTTTCGCCGACTAATGTTGCATCTTGACGCCCGATGATTAGGTAATCCGTCTTCTTGCTGACGCTTGATTTGAGGATTCCGCCGAGATTCACGATTGCCTGCATGGCGTCCGCCCGTTCCATTGAATCAAGATTACCCGTAAATACAAAGGATTTCCCATAGAGGAGATTTCTTTCATCTATATCCATGGTGGGGGTTATATCGCCGATTTTTACCGTTTTACTGAATTTTTTGGTTGCTTGAGTCTTTCCCTTGCTGAAAGTATTCATCGGTTTCAGCTGTGCTAATCGTTTGATGGGCAAGCTTGGATGAGCTTCTAGATAATCAAGGAAGGATTGCTGTCCGCTTGCTTCGATGCTTTTCAGGACAAGCTCTGCACAGGCTCTTGCATCAGCCAAGGCATTATGATGCTCTTTTAGATCAATGCCGAAAAAGCGGGTACGGTCTTTAAGTGATTGGCGGACGCGCTGTCCCTTGATCGCCCGGTTAGAGATGGGGATGCTGCAGCAATAAGCCAAATCAGGGACCGCTATCCCATATTCCCGAAGACACGCGTGTAAAACGCTCATATCAAAATAAGCATTATGCGCAATGACCATGGTGCCATGAAAGTCTTGTTCAATAGCGTTCCAAACCTCATCAAATTTAGGGGCATCCATAACAGCTTCAGGGGTGATGCCATGAACAGTTATATTCCTTCTGTCGAAATTCAAGGAAGGCGGCTGAATGAGAAAATACTTCTCTTCTATGATTTGATGATTGTTCACATAGACGATGCCAAGTGAACA
>CAJGCH010000291.1 GCA_904501845.1 uncultured Bacillaceae bacterium
CGGAAAAATAAATTCGGATAGGCAACCCCAAAGAACAAAAGGGCTCCAAGCAGCCCGAAGATGGCCCCGCTAGCTCCAGCAGAAATATTGGGTACAAGCAGGAAGCTTAAGAGCGTCCCTGCAAATCCGGCAAAGAAATAAATGACAAAGAATCGAGCACTGCCGTAAATGCGCTCAACAATGATTCCCACGAAATATAAACTCAAGGTATTGAGCGCCAGGTGAGCGAAACCGATATGCAAGAAAATCGGCGTGAAGAACCGCCACCACTCCCCTGTGAGTATAAGAGGGTTATATTTAGCACCAAACTCGATTAAGGTTTGAGTATTGGTGCTTCCGCCTCTCATCTCCAATATAAAGAAAATAAACACTTGCAAGGCCATCAGGAAATAGGTAAGAATCGGCTTCCCCTGCTGAAACACAGCCTCATCATTCTTGACCTTCTGATAAGAGGCTGATAAGGAGCTTTGTTTCAGAAGCTGAATCTCTCCTTCCTCAATCGCTTCGCTCTCCTTGTTCAATCCTGCCAATGGATACGAAAGGAACCCGGCAAGATTAGCCATAGATTCGTCTAAGGCTGATGTTTGGAAAACAAGTGATTCGGCCTGAACACGCGGATATTCAGGCTCTTCATACCGTTTCGCTACCTCGGAATAATCATCCACAGGCTCATAAGTACTGACATAGACCGTCTTTACGGTAACCGCTTTCTTCCCAAGAAACCTGCGAACCTTTTCCCCATTGCGGATAGCCATATGCTGGTCCTTCCTCAAATTATTTGCCCAGCCCAGGTCTCCAAGTTTCAAACGAATAAGAGTTGTGTTCTTAATGGCATCTGAGGCAAGCCATATTTCTGTCTGGTCCTCAGACGCAGATACAAATCGATATCCGTATTGCTTAATGAGCTGATTTATAAAGGACCAATATAGATATTCCTCTTTTAAACTCAATCACTTTCCCTACTTTCTCTCTCCCGAAAACTCCTCTTTATTTTATCATTCTTTGCGGCCGGTGAATATTCCTATCGGCTCTCGGGCGTCCAATCATCTTCCTGCCGCTTAAAGATTGGAAGCTCGAGTATTACAGCAAGCAGCATATCCTGAAGGATGGTGCTTTTCATAAAGGATTTTCTCTTTTGATAAACTATATACCCAACTGATGCCATGCTTAAGATAATCAGAAATCTTTTCATAAAAAAATCCCTCCTGTGTTTCCTCATAGTATGGGCACAGGGGGGACTTTTATGCTGTTTAGAATTATTTCTCAGCTAAGATTTTAGCTAGGACTGGATCCATCGTATCTTTCAATACTTTGACGGAATGAGAGAACTTGGCTTGTTCATCATCAGATAATTTCAGCTCAAGAATGTCTGATACACCAGAACGGTTAACGACAGACGGCACACCGACATATACATCTTTCTCATTGTATTCTCCATCAAGGTAGGCGGATACCGTCAGGATGCTGTTCTCATCTTCCAGGATAGCCTTTGTGATGCGGACAAGACCCATCGCAATTCCATAGAAGGTAGCCCCTTTACGATTAATGATTTCGTATGCCGCATCACGCACATTCGTGAAGATGCCATCAAGATCTTCCATCGATTTTCCAGGAGTATTTTCAATTAATTCGACAATATTCTTGCCGCCGACATTCGCATGACTCCACACAGGAAGTTCCGTATCCCCGTGTTCACCAATGATATACGCATGAACATTGCGAGGGTCCACTTCAAAGTAATCACTGAGCATGAAGCGCACACGGCCTGTATCAAGAATCGTACCAGAGCCGATGACACGATGTTTCGGAAGACCGGAGAATTTCCAAGTCGCATACGTCAGAATATCAACCGGATTCGCAGCCACTAAAAAGATTCCATCAAAGCCGCTCGCCATGATTTGTGTAACAATACCATGGAAGATCTTCATGTTTTTCTCGACAAGATCCAGGCGTGTTTCGCCAGGTTTCTGGTTCGCTCCTGCCGTTAGAACAACGATATCGGCATCCTTGCAGTCAGAATAATCGCCCAATCTGTATTTCGTTCTATGCGGTGCGAATGGAGTACCGTGATTAAGATCCATCACGTCGCCTTCTGCTTTGTCTCTATTTAAATCAATCATGATGAACTCTTCCGCTACACCTTGATTGAGCATGGCAAACGCATAGCTGCTTCCTACAAACCCGGTTCCTACTAGGACTACGCGATTAACATCTTTTTTACTCATGTTATAAACCACCTTTTCTACTAGTACAAATAATACTTCTTCTTTATTATGTGATATTCTGTGAAGTTATTATGCAAAGAAAGCTGACAATCAGAACGGATGAAATATTGACAGCTTCATTATTGAACCAGGAAACACCGCTTGCATGAATGGTTTGCTTGAGACAGTGTTCCTTTCTCTCTGTCTGGACCCCGCATACGGAACATGTATATTCTACCTGTACAAATGCACCGAGCAAGGTATCAACCAATGAACCAAGGAATCCGAGAACCCCTATCATCAACAGGACAGGCAAGGGCAAATCAAACAATAGAGCAGCGAACAAAGCAATTAATGCCGCCCCAGCAGCTGAGGCTGCCGTTCCAAGGAAGGATATTGCACCTGATGTGCCAGGCGCACATTTTTTAAGGGTAGTAATTTTAACAGGCTTCCCCCTGCTCAAAACACCCAGCTCTGAAGCCCAAGTATCTGCCGCAGCTGCGGCAATGGAAACGAAAAAAGCATAGAGGAATACTTCATTTGAAGTGAAGGCATATCCAAGGGAAAAGACAGATGCGGCTCCCCCATTGGCTGCAACCTGCGCCCAATTCCGACGGCTCGTATTAGCCAATTTCTCTTCAGCATTTTTTTTCAGCTGCTTTTTATAGGTGGAGAAAAAGCTTGAGGAGGCAAAAAACACTCCCAAGATTAAAAATCCTCGCCACCCCGTACCAATCAGGACAGTGAAACCGACAAAAAAAGCGGCAATCGAGCCAGAACGTGACAGTGCCTTCTCCTTATAAGCAAGGAATGCTCCTCCAAAGGTAATCAGGAAATAGATGAGTGCTTTAATCACAGGACATGATGCCCCTTTCAGTCAGAAGGTAATTGACGGGCAAATCAAATGGCTCAACCGGGAGATAATTGGTCACCTGCTCAGAAAAAGCAATGGAGACCGTCTCGCCTGAATAACCTGAGAGGAAACGGTCATAATACCCGCCTCCAAACCCGAGCCGATATCCATTAGACGTAAAGGCAAGCCCAGGAACAATGACCAAACCAATGCTCTCTGCGCTTATTTTCTCCGCCTTCACAGGATTGGGCTCAAGAAGTCCGTTATAAACGGATTCAAGCTCCATTCCCTCTTCATACAGGTAAAAGTCCATCTCCCGTGTTTTCGGCCTGCATTTCGGAATGACCATTTGTTTTCCATCTTTCCAGGCTTTTTCGATGATTATGCTCGTATCAATTTCTGGATAACGAGAAAGTGTAATGGCAATGATGCCATGTTCCTTCCATATATGGTGATTGACCAAAGAATCTGTTATTTTGTATGTATTCTTGCTGCGTTTGTCCTTCGGGTAATCAGCCAATAGACGCAGATATTCAGATCGTAATCTATTTTTTGACATTCCCTATTCCTCACTATGTTTCTATATTA
>CAJGCH010000292.1 GCA_904501845.1 uncultured Bacillaceae bacterium
ACAGGCAGGCATTCTAACCAACTGAACTACCGGACCATTTTAATTGCGGGGACAGGATTTGAACCTGCGACCTTCGGGTTATGAGCCCGACGAGCTACCAGACTGCTCCACCCCGCGACGATATAAATGTGTTGCATTGAAACTTTGTGATGTTAATGGTGACCCCTACGGGATTCGAACCCGTGTTACCGCCGTGAAAGGGCGGTGTCTTAACCGCTTGACCAAGGGGCCATATATTAGGAAAGTTCGACCGCCTATGTTCTGGCGGAGAAGGAGGGATTTGAACCCTCGCGCCGGTTGCCCGACCTACACCCTTAGCAGGGGCGCCTCTTCAGCCTCTTGAGTACTTCCCCGTATCTCTTAGGAAACTTAAGTGCTTCAGTCGACTTTATCTATTATAAAGAGTGTTTATTTCGATGTCAACACTTTTTTAAAAAAGTTTTTTCATCAACATTCTTTATTTATTTTCGGCTTTTTTAACGCCGCTCAAATAAGTTACCATGCTTACATAGGTTATGTCAACGACTTTTTTAAAATTATTTTCCCGCGGCATTTTCCGCATACATATTTCTTTGTATCCATACGCCTTTTTCGTTTATATTCCATTCGGCAGGATTGGCATTCATACACCCATTTAACCATATGAACAGCGGGTTTCGCGCTCTTCAAGATCGAACAATAGCGGGGTGATCCAGTCTCACGGAGCAGCCTTTTAAAGTCAGCGTCTCCATGTTTATATCCTCTTCCAAGCAGATGCAGATGATAGTGGCAGAGTTCATGCTTAATGATGCCTTCAAGCTCCTCCATCCCAAGCTCATCGAGATATTTTCGATTTATTTCAATATTATGGCTTGAAAGCAAATAACGCCCGCCTGTTGTGCGAAGCCTTGAATTGAAGGTCGCCTTGTGTAAGAACGGTCTATGGAATTGATTAATCGATATATCTTCGACTAATGCTTGTAATTCCTCTTCAGTCAACACAGCTTCCCCCTTCTTCAATAGTATCAAACGAACCTAGTATATCATACACTAAACTATCTATACGGCAAAGGAGGGTTCCTAATTGCCGCTTTGGCTGCAAAATCAGATTCAGCGAGCTTTTTTTGAAAAGGACAGCAAGCAAATTCTGTTGTTGAATCAATGTTGGTTTTTCTATAAGAAAAGCATTGCCGCACAGAGCTGATTGGCAATGCTTTTTTTATGTTCAAGAATTCGGGGCTATCATCGTCAAAGCGATTCGCTCTTTGGGAACGTCCACCTTCTCAACCCAGACAGTGACAACATCCCCCACAGCAACAACGTCCATCGGATGCTTGACATAGCTGTTTTTAAGCTTTGATATATGCACAAGTCCCGCTTGTTTGACGCCTATATCGACGAAGGCACCGAAATCGACCACATTACGGACCGTTCCTTGCAGCTCCATCCCGGCCTTCAAGTCCTCAAGCTTGAGCACGTCCTTTTTCAAAAGCGGCGCCGACAATTCATCACGCGGGTCCCTGGCAGGCCGTATCAACGAGTCAAGGATATCGCGGAGCGTGATTTCCCCTATCCCCAATTCCTCTGACAATGCATGGATATCAACATTTCCCAAAGCCTTACGCAGCTTTTCACTCCCTAAATCATCAGTAGATAATGCTTGGCTGCGAAGAAGCGAGCGGACCGCTTCATAGTTCTCAGGGTGGATAGCAGTCCGGTCAAGCGGCTCTGTCCCATCCGGAACTCGAAGGAATCCGATTGCCTGCTCATAGGTTTTGGCCCCTAATCGAGGGATAGATTTTAGCTCTTTCCGGTTCTTAAACGCCCCTTCTTCCTCCCGTTTTTTCACGATATTTTGGGCGACGGTCTTTGAAAGACCAGCTACATATTGGAGCAGGGAGGGCGAAGCCGTGTTTACATTGACACCTACCTGGTTGACGGCTGTCTCTACAACAAAGCTTAAGGATTCATTCAATTTCTTTTCTGAAACATCATGCTGATATTGCCCTACACCTACTGATTTCGGGTCAATTTTGACGAGTTCTGCCAGCGGGTCTTGCAGTCGGCGCGCTATTGAGACAGCGCTCCGCTCCTCAACCTGAAGCTCCGGGAACTCCTCCCTGGCGATATCTGAGGCCGAATAGACACTCGCACCCGCCTCATTTACGATTAAGTAATAAATCTCCCTTGCCTGTTCCTTCAGCGTATCTACGATGAATTGTTCGGTTTCGCGGGAGGCGGTCCCATTTCCGATTGCGACAAGCTCGATATCGTATTTCTTTAATATTTGCAGGATTTTTTGTGTAGCTTCCTTTCTTTTTGCAACCGGCGGATGCGGATACACAACGCCAATCTCAAGCATCTTCCCAGTCTGATCGACAACGGCATATTTACAGCCCGTCCGGTATGCCGGATCTACCCCGAGCACCATTTTCCCTTTGAGTGGCGGCTGGAGCAATAAATTGCGCAGATTCTCAGAGAATATATGAATTGCTTGGTCTTCAGCCTTATCAGTCAGCTCATTGCGGATCTCTCTTTCAATGGAAGGCTGGATGAGCCGTTTATAGCCTTCTTCCACCGCTTCTTTCAAGAGCGATTCACACACCGTTCTTCCCTTAATAACTTGGCGTTCCATAAATCCCAGGATTCTCTCGGGTGCCGCTTTAACACTGACCCTTAAGACTCCCTCCTTTTCTCCGCGGTTAAGGGCAAGAATACGATGGGGAACAATCTTCTCTACCGCCTCTTCATATTCATAGTACATTTCAAAAATGTTCTTCTCATCTTTTTCCTCATCCTTTACGACGGATTTAATCATCCCTCGCTTATATGTATCATCCCTTATCCACTTCCTGAAAGCAGGATTGTCCGCGATGGTTTCCGCAATGATATCCTTTGCACCACCCAATGCTTCTTCAGCATTCTCGACTCCTTTCTCTCCATCCACATAGCGGCCTGCCTCCTCATAAGGGTTGCCGGATACAGGACACCCGATTATCCATTCAGCCAAAGGTTCAAGTCCCTTCTCCTTTGCAACAGTCGCCTTCGTACGGCGCTTTTGCTTATATGGACGATATAAGTCCTCTACTGTCTGTAATTTTGTTGCTTGTAAGATTTCCTTGCGCAGCTCAGGCGTAAGCTTGTTCTGCTCCCCAATAATACGCAGTACCTCTTCCTTGCGCTTTTCAAGGTTGTCCAGATAGTTCCATTTCTCAGAGATTAACTTAATCTCCACCTCATCCAGCGAACCTGTCATTTCCTTACGATAACGAGCGATGAAGGGAATAGTATTTCCCTCTTCTAAAAGCGTCAGCACATTTGCAACCTGACCCACTTGAACTGAAGCCTGAGCAGCAATAAGACGTATTAGTTCCTCCCTGGATTTCATGCAATCCAACCTTTCTGTTGTTTCTTTCTCTTAATAGTACCACACTCCCCATTTTGGAAAAATAAGGGGAATCACAGCATAAAAAAGAAGCCTCTTGATTCATACCAGGAGACTTCCAAATATAAATGTTATATCATCTGAAGCAGCAGAATTCGTATGTTCTAGCTGATTAGCCGAAACTTCAAGCGAGCTCGATAGGCCAAAGAAATCCTTTGTGCCTCTCATCTCAAATCCGTCTGAATGGATTAAGAATCTGGAATTAGG
>CAJGCH010000293.1 GCA_904501845.1 uncultured Bacillaceae bacterium
AACGTCAATTACGCAAGCAGCACATTCTCCGTCTTAACAACGGTGTCTGCACACCACAAGCAGGTCTGCTGTTCGTTGACATCCTAAGCAATCTAGAACGCATTGGCGATCACGCTAAAAACATCGCTGAAACATTGATTGGCGAACAATTTTAATGAATTTAACACGCCCCATCTCGTTTGAGATGGGGTTTTGTTTTTGATTATCAGCTAAGAAGGAGCTTTCTTTAATCCCTCCCGCATAATCCTCTTTTTACAATAACAATTTGTCTGCCTCCGTACATACAGATTTCTAAAGATTTTGTAAACCATATGTTAAGGCAATTAATAAGAGCTTTAATCCAATTTGTCCTTTTATGTCACTAAAGTAAACATTATGTTAATTTAATGTAAAGATTGCCAACACAACCTTTACTTTCCATGTTTTCTGAATAATAATTTGATAGATTGATTGTAAAACGAATGTCTAGGAGGAAAACCGTGGATATAAATGTTCAAGAGATGATATTTCAGTTCCTCGGCGGATTAGGGGTCTTCTTATTCGGAATTAAGTTCATGGGAGATGGCCTTCAAAAGTCAGCTGGGGATCGATTACGCGATTTACTGGATAAATATACAACAAACCCGTTAATGGGAATTTTGACAGGAGTTTTGGTAACAGTCCTTATTCAGAGCAGTTCTGGTACCACTGTTATCACGGTAGGATTAGTCAGCGCAGGCTTTATGACATTACGCCAGGCGATTGGAGTCATTATGGGGGCGAATATCGGAACAACCATTACAGCCTTCATCATTGGAATCGACGTCGGTGAGTATGCGCTCCCAATCATCTTTATTGGAGCAATCCTATTATTCTTCTTTAAAAACCAGCAAATTCATAATATTGGACAAGTCATTTTTGGATTTGGGTTCTTGTTCTTCGGACTTGAATTGATGAGCAGCGGGATGAAGCCGCTTCGTTCATTTGAATGGTTCCTTGACTTAACAGTTAACTTAAGTGAGAACTCCATACTCGGCTTGATTGTCGGTACGGTCTTTACCTTAATTGTCCAAAGCTCCAGTGCGACAATCGGCATCCTTCAAGGATTATTCGGAGAAGGGCTTATTGACCTGAACGGGGCTCTGCCTGTATTGTTCGGAGATAATATCGGAACAACCATTACGGCCGTGCTCGCTTCCATCGGAGCATCCGTGACTGCGAAAAGAGCAGCTAGCGTCCATGTCTTATTCAATTTAATAGGCGCCACCATATTCATGATTTTACTCGTGCCATTTACGGCACTAATATCTTGGTTCCAAACGTCTCTTGGATTGAATCCTGAGATGACGATTGCCTTTGCTCACGGAACATTCAATATAACAAATACCATTATCATGTTCCCGTTCATCGGTGTCTACGCTTGGCTCGTAACGAAGCTTATTCCTGGGGAGGATGCGACTATTGAATTCAAGCCGAAACATCTGAATCCTATATTGATGGACAAAGCACCAGCGATAGCCCTTGGACAAGCCAAGCAGGAGATTCTGCGCATGGGCGGATTTGCTGTAATCGGCTTGGAGGAGTCCAAAAATTACTTGATGACACATAACAAAGCCTCATTGAATAAGGCCACACAAATTGAGGAAGCACTCAATAATCTGGATCATAAGATTACAGATTATCTCGTAAAGGTATCAGCGAACTCACTTTCCGAGCATGAGTCAGATGAGCATAGCATTTTAATGCATACAATTAATGATTTCGAGCGTATTGGCGACCACTTCGAGAACATCCTTGAACTGGTTGAATACCAGCTGAGCAATAAAGTATCGATTACAGATGACGCATTATCCGATTTGAATGAAATGTTTACAGTAGCTATCCAGGCCGTTAAAGAGGCACTTGATGCTTTTGAAAATATGGACAAAGAGGCAGCGTATAAGGTGGTCGAGCATGAACGCACATTGGACAAAATGGAACGAAAGCTTCGCAAACAGCATGTATTACGCCTAAACAGCGGCTCATGTACGCCTCAAGCAGGCTTAGTATTTGTTGATGTCTTAAGCAATCTTGAGCGCATTGGCGACCATTCCAAGAACATTGCTGAAACATTGATTGGCGAGCAAGATTAACGTCCTTTTAGATAAAGCGGAAAAACAATCGAGTATGAAATCTCAAAGATTTTATGCTCGATTTTTTATAAACTTAACAGGTGGCCACAACGATGCATAAAACATAGAAAAAAGACTGCCCTCGGTATCATTCGGCAGCCTGGGTATTGATAAAAATCTTATCTCAAAATAATCACCATATTTAATTTGTGGGCCAAAATTCAACCTCATTAACTAAAGGAAGCTTACTCACCCCTCCAAGAATTCCTCCATGATTGCATTGAATGCCTCACTATATTCCCAAAACATTAAGTGCCCGCCAAGAACCTCGACCTTTGTCGAAGGAAAAACCTTCGCTATCGTTCCCTTCGCTGCATCTTGCCAATGCTCGGCAACGATAGCTATGGTAGGGACGGCTTCACTCAAACGCCTTGCCTCTTCACGGTAATCTGAGAACATGCCAGCTGCAAAAAGATTGGCAGCAATATAGTATGGAGTGTTCAATGATTGCTCGACCAGCCATTGCAATTCCTTATCCGTTAGTTCCCGCTGTACCATGACATTCCTTGCATAATCCTCGACGAAGGCTCGATGCCCTTTCGTATCGCGCAAATAATTTGTATAAGCAAATGCGATATCATCCAGATTGCCTTCTGTCCAATCCCCCTCATTGACCGAAAGCGCTTTTGGCGACATATCAACCAGGACGCAAGCTTTGATGGAATCCGTCCCAAACTGTCTAATATATTCCCAAACAGTCAAACAGCCGAATGACCAGCCGACAAGCGTGGGATTCTCAACCTCTAGCACATCAAGTATCGTGCGCAGGTCCCTTGCATGGGTAATATAATCATTCCCTTCTGCAGTTACCGTCGAACGGCCGTGACTGCGCGGGTCGATGGCAATCACCCGATTCCTCTTCGCAAAATGCTCGATTTGTTTCTCAAATACCTCCACCGTGAATGTCCATCCTGGGATAAACACCAATGGCTCTCCTTGCCCGACATCCTGTATAAATAAATCCGCTCCCCCAAAAAGCTCCACATACTTCCCGCCTGTTGCCATCCTCATCGCCTCCCTTTCCCACGTTATCACTATCCTTATTCAAGATACCTCATTCGATTCCTCCCTCTCTCTTGTTTATGCTTCAAAAGGCGGCACCTACGGAAAACAGATTGGATAATTCTTTCTTTTTAGTCAGCAATTACACTTATATCTGAGGGATGGGCATATTAAAATTTAAGTAATGATATTCAGGATGTGACGATTTGAAAAAGATACTCTGCCTTCCCCTGCTCATTTGGGGAATTATTCTTCTAGCCGGATGCTTCAATCAATCAGATCCATTAATTGGACAGGTTCAAAGCATCTTAGACAGTAAGATTACTCTTGCCCTCGCAAATAACGTTATCAAAGACAGTCAAGTGATTGAGCTAAACGGCAAAGAAAAGGCTATCCTAGCCGATTCCGCCACAAAAATTCTCATTGAGAAGAACGGCAAGACACGGGAAGCAAAGATTGATGATATT
>CAJGCH010000294.1 GCA_904501845.1 uncultured Bacillaceae bacterium
AGCACCTCTTCAAGTTCAGCCAAAAGCTCAAGCGGCATTTTCCCTTGGCGATCCATCTTATTAATGAAGGTAAAAATCGGGATTCCTCTCATGCGGCAAACCTTGAAGAGCTTCAAGGTCTGAGCCTCAATCCCTTTTGCAGCATCAATAATCATGACCGCGCTGTCAACTGCCATCAATGTTCGATACGTATCTTCACTGAAATCTTGGTGACCAGGTGTGTCGAGAATATTCACGCGTGTCCCATTATAGTCAAATTGCATAACACTTGAAGTGACCGAAATACCACGTTGTTTCTCAATTTCCATCCAGTCACTCGTTGCGTATTTCCCTGTTTTCCTTCCCTTAACGGTTCCCGCATCGCGAATCGCTCCGCCAAATAGCAGCAGCTTCTCTGTCAAGGTTGTTTTCCCGGCATCCGGGTGGGATATAATCGCAAAGGTTCGTCTTGATTCTATTTGCTCTTTTAAATTTGTCATATATGCCATCCTTTATATAAAGTCCATCTTTTCATTATACCATGCAGACAATCATTATGTGTGATTGCCTCCAATAAACGTTTAGTCAAACAGACATATTTTCTCACATCCAGTTAAATATAGTCAATTGCCTAAATCGATAGTAAAGGACAATTTCTGGGGCAGATTATATTCTAAGCAAAAGAAAAAACGAGCTTATAAGCCCGTCTTCGTTTATGCTACACGCTTCTTCTTGCCAAAAAAGCGCTTGGATAAGTATCCAAGTACAGCTGGTGCTGCTGCGACTAGTATTCTTTTCATGAATTTATTCTTCATCAGTATCACCATCCTTTGTAAGACAATACCCTTATTGGGGATTTGGTAATCATGGCAACCGAAAGAGATATGAAGAATATGAATAATTTACTATCAATTACCACCCTAAATTATTATTGATAAATGAGGGCATGTATAGTAGGTTAATTAGTGCTAAATATCTACACCAGGAGGACTACATCATGGAAGAACAAGGTCTGAAGTATTTTGTGGCACTTGCCCACAAAAAGAAAAGACTATTGGATAACTATCCACTACATTATTTTATACGAGCTATGCTAGCAGGTATCTTTGTTGGATTCTTAATTGTTACCTGCTTCCGCACAGGAGAATATTTCCGTGTGGCTGACTCGCCATTTGCATACCTATTCCCAGCGCTATTCTTTGGCATTGCCTTGATACTCATTACATATGGCGGAGCTGAATTATTTACAGGTAACACTTCTTATTTTACAGTTGCCTATATGCGAAAAGAAGTTGCTTTACGTGATATTGGACGGAACTGGGGAGCTTGCTACTTAGGAAATGCAGCAGGCGCTATTTTCCTGGCTGTGCTCTTTTATTTCACAGGCATCTTCAGTCATATTCCAAATGATCATTTATTGCATGAGATTGTTTCTTACAAAATGCACGGATCTGTGTCCGCCCTTTTCTTTAAGGGGATTCTTTGTAACTGGCTTGTTTGTTTAGCCGTATTCTTGCCGACACAGGTAAAAGGTGATGGAGCAAAGATGGCGATGATGATTCTCGTTGTATTCTTGTTCTTTAGCTCCGGCTTTGAACATAGTATCGCCAATCTTTCTTTATTCGCTATTGCTTTGGTTTCTCCGCATCCTGATACAATTACCTTTGGTGCAGCAATCTACAATCTGATTCCTGTTACACTTGGCAATATTGTCGGCGGAGCTGTATTCGTTGGAATGCTTTATCAATTCCTTAGCAAATCTGCAACAAAATTAAGCTTAGAGGATAATCTTAATCGTGTTGATAAATTGGCTAAAAAAGCGAAATAATAAAAAAACGAGCAGAACTTAGCAGCTGCTCGTTTTTTTATTATTGCATAACCGTTTCTTTATTGATTTCAATGAATTGGTAGTCTGTGCTCTTTATTGTCTCATCAATGAGATCGACCAAATGGCCATGATGAGTGAAAAAGATAATTTGCGTCTTCTTAGATAATTCCAATAGAATCTCTAAGGTAATCTTAGATCGCTCGTTATCAAAATGAACGAGGATATCATCCACGATAAATGGAATAGGCTCATTTTCTTCACAATACTTCTCAATGCTCGATATGCGCAAGGCGAGATACAACTGATCTTTAGTCCCGTCACTCATCGCTTCAATCCCTATCCGCTCCCCGTTTTTAATACCTAGAAGAACCTCCTCATCCTTATCGTTATAATCAACGGTAAGTCCTTCGAAGCTATAGAGCGTCAAACGGGCGAATAACGCGGAAGCGCGAGTTAGAATCGGGTTTTGATTCTGTGAGCGGTAATATTCAATGCTCTTTTGTAAAATCATGACGGCAAGCCTTTTCTCGACATATTGCTCACAAAGGCCTGACAAGTCTGCCAGCACGGATTCCTTCTCTTCTGTTGCCATGACGGCCGAAACCGAATTCCCCTGAATTCTCTCTTCGTACTCCTTCTTGCAGACCCCAAACGCCTGGTTCGCTTTAGCGCGGTTCTCATCAATCTCTGCCAATTCGAGTCGCCATTCTGCCAAGCGCCCTTCAAGCAGATTCATATCTTGCTCCGCAATCTCCCGTTCAAGATCACAGATGGTACTGCCTCCCGCAATTTCATGAAGGACTAATTCAAGCTCATTTATTCTTCTCACCAGCTCCTGTTTCGCGGCAAACTGTTCCTCTATGTTCTTCAATTCTTCCTCTGTCCGGACACCGGCAAGGGAGAATAAACCATTGAGGGATTCTTCAGCTGCTTTTTTCTTGCGAAAGGCTGATTCAATCTCAGCTGAACACTTGCCAAGCTGGCTCTTCCATTCTCTCTCATCTCGCTTATTCTGTTGCTGCTGTTTTAATTCCTCCGCTAGCTTATACACAAATGATTGTGAATTAGCAGGCTTTGGCCAATTTAATTGTTCAAGAATGTAGCTGAGTTTCTGTTCATAGCTTTGGACAAACATCATGCTCGCATTCATTTTGGCCTTTAACTCTATCCATTCATCATAAAGGCGTATACACCGCTCATAGCGCTCTATACGTTCAAGGGCGGCTTCCGTGTGAACAGATGGATCAAGGTGGATAGAATAAACCGCTTCCCTCCACTCTTCCTGCCATTCACTCAAATAACGCTCTTTCTCTTTTAATTCACGCTCTATTTCAAGCAAGTCCACTTTTTTATTCTTCCATTCGGCTTCAAGCGACTTCTTTTCAAGATTGCGGGCCGTTTCTCTCTCCTTGAAGACCACCGCTTCCTTCAACAGACTAGCCAATGTGTAATCATCAATCGATGCATCTAATTCTTTTACGGAAGAAAAAGCACTGTACAATAGTTCCTTAAGCTGCTGGCTTTTCTCAATAAGCTGGATATAAGAATCCTCTTTCTTCTGGGAGGCTGACAGAAGCTTTTTGATTTCTTTATACTTGGCCATCCAAGCCCTCATCTCTTGTGGCGAAAGCGGGATAATTCCATGCTTGCTCCAAAGGGCGTCCCATTTTTCATATAATTGGCGCCCCCCTTCATGAAGCTGTTCAAGCTTATGCTTGTATCCCTCAATCCGGCTGTTTGCATCCTCTATATCTTTCAGGTATTTCTGCTTCATACCGACCTTGGCTGAC
>CAJGCH010000295.1 GCA_904501845.1 uncultured Bacillaceae bacterium
GGTCATCATGCTTATCAATTTGATTAATGATAATAAATAATTTCTTGCCCATCTTCGTTAAATCTTTCGTGAAATGAAAATTGACCTCTGACTGGATATGATTATAATCCGTCACGTAAAAAACAGAATCAGCCATATGAAAGCTTGATGCCGTTGAACGCTCATGAGCATCGTCGGTTGAATCAATTCCCGGTGTGTCCAATAGGGCTACCCGGTCCCCAAACGGGAAGCCTTCCATGTGCAGATGTATGCTTTGGACATCTGCCCCATTCTTCGCATAGTCCCTCATAACAGAAAAATTGATTGGAGGCGGGAATACCGCTATTCTCCCATCCGCAAGGATAATCCGCGCTTCGCCGTTACCGCTTTCAATTCGAACAATATTCGCACTCGTTGGAATGGGGCTTGAAGGGAGTACAGGCTTACCGAGCAAATAATTGATTACAGTAGACTTTCCAGCCGAGAAGTGGCCGCAAAAAGCTAAGCTGTATTTATTGTCATACATTTTCTCCAAAATTTCTTTCGTCTTTTCTGCCCGCGCCCTATCCCCGCTTCGGTCAAAAAATGTGTACATACCATAAAGATACATTAAATCATTCTGACTTTTGTGTGTGATCATAGAAATCCCCTTAAATATCATGACTTATTTTCTTATTTTACATGATAATCCAGTTAATTGACTATTGTTTATCATCAATTCTGAATAATGAAACCAATATAAACAAAAAAAGGAATCCAGAAAGATAGCCCCTTCCTGAATTCCTGTATCGTTCAATCAATATCTCTTATTTACGTCCACTTATCAGTCATTGAATAAGCAAAGCTTTCACTTCGGGCTTGCCACATTATTCAATACATGAATCATCAGCATGCTAAAAGTCGTAACAGTTGTGCCAACAAACATCCAAATCATAATTCGCACCTTCCCTGTTATGTAGTACAGATGAGAACGTCTCTCACTATACTTTTATAGTAGCATGATTGATAATCATTTTCAATAGAAATTAACAGCAGCCATCATTCTTTATCCCCTACCTTGTCATTATGCTGAATGGAGATAGAGATTTCCTTTAGCTCCTCACAACCGCAAATATCACACCGATAAGACTGATCATGCAAAGCGCGACAATGAAGACAATAATATTTTTTCATGGAAGGTTCCGCCTTTTTCATATATCCTATGCATTTCCCTTCATTTGGAGCATGAATATGGATATGATGCCGGCTGCAAATACCTTATTATCCGGCTAAAAAATGAGCATGCCATCCTTATCAAAATTGAAGTTAGGACCCCAAACAACCTCCCAATAATATCCGTCCAAATCGGCAAAATACGCATGGTAGCCTCCCCAAAATACATCCTGCGGCTCCTTTACGATTGTCGCACCCGCGCTCCGTGCCAATTCAATAATTTCCTGAACATCCTCCTTCTTCTCCACATTATAGGCAAGGGTAATGCCTGCAAATCCCGTTCCAATGGCAGGCGGGTCCGATTCCCGTATATCCTTTGCCAATTCTTCGAGCGGGAATAATTCAAATTTAGTACCTGGCGTGTTGAAGAAAATGACTTCAGGATCGTCCCTTTTTTCATCTGTCTGAAACCCAAGCTTATCCCGATAAAAATGGACTGATTCTCTCATACTCCTGACACCTAAACAAATACATGTCACTTTATTCATTTAAAAACAACCTCCATATCGTTATTTTTGAAATAAAGCTGTCTGTAACCCCTGTTGCGAAAAGACTGGATCATCCGTCTTCCCGTTCATTTTCTTCATCTCTATGACGAGGTACTCATCAAATATCAGCCTAAGCCGTTCCTCCGTAAAGCCTAATCCTCCCCTAAGGCTCCTTAATCTGTACACATCCCAATCTGAAATCTCGGCACCGCCCAGATTCCCCCCTGGTACAAAACATACGAGGGCATAATAACCGCCCGGTCTGAGCGCTTTCTTGACCAAGTTCAGATAGTCTATCCTGCGATGCGGCGCTATATGATGAAAGCAGCCTGAATCATACACAATATCATAGCCTCCCTCATCCACCGGCAAATCAAATAGGCTTCCATGCTGGAAGTTCACTTCCAGCTCCCTCTCTTTTGCCCGTTCTTCCGCCCAACGCAAAGCCTCCTTCGACAAGTCAACCGCAACCACCTCACAGCCCTTTTCCGCAAAGAACAAGGCATTACGCCCAGGGCCGCATCCCAGTTCAAGAATTTTCATTCCTGATTGAAACCTTCCCTTGCTAAAGTGGCGGACAAGGTTTTCATCCGGCTGATTTTCGAAAAAAGGAACATTTCTTCTTCGGTCAGAATAAAATTGGTCCCATTCAAATGTTGTCCCTTCCTTGAGCCATTGATCGAGCATGACGAGCACATCCTCAGTACTGCGGATGATTTCTTGCAAGCAAATCCTCCCCTTCCTCCCTATCTATAACCTAAATTATACCAAATAAAATTATTCCGCTATCAATCTATTAAGTCAACTAAATAAAAAAACTCCGTCAGCAGCAACGGAGTAAAGAAAGATTATTAAAATAGCAGACAATCACGAGCTTGATGGCTACTTAAACCAGCCCTTTTCCTTAGATTGGGCAATCGCCTCAATCCTATTCTTCACATCAAGCTTATCAAAGATGGCGGAAATATAATTTCGGACCGTCCCTGTCTTGATATTGAGCTCATCGGCAATTTCCTTCGTATTCATTCCATCCGCGACAAGCTCCAGCACCTCCCGCTCTCGGTCTGTGAGCGGATTAGCTTCTGCAAAAGCACCATCTATCAGCTCAGGCGCATACATCCTTCTTCCCGCATGAACATGACGAATCGAACCGGCGAGCTCTTCGCTCGGACTATCTTTTAGCAAATAGCCGCTAACCCCTGCTTGCAGGGCACGCTGAAAATAACCGGTCCTTGCGAATGTCGTCAAGATGATGATTTTGCAGCCATGCCCCTTCAGCTTTTCAGCCGCTTCCAGTCCTGTCATTCCGGGCATTTCGATATCCATTAAGCAAATATCCGGTTGATGCTTTTCGACAAGATCAAGGGCTTCCTCGCCGTTGGATGCCTTTCCGACCACATCCATATCTTCCTCAAGCGCCAGCAAAGAACCGAATGCTCCGAGAATCATTTGCTGATCCTCCGCAATCACGATCTTAATCATGCTTGACCCTCCTTTACAATCCGCTTGTTTCATTCGGCACCTTGATAATCAGGCATGTACCATTATTTACAGCTATTTCAAGGTTGCCGTTTACGAACTCCACCCGCTCCCTCATGCCAATCAAACCATGTCCTCTATCAAAACTGGTCTCCAACTCCTTAAAGACACCGTTATCGCATATGGTCATGATGGTTTCCTTCCAATTCTGTTCGAAAATCACCTGGCATTCCGTCGCTCCGCTATGTTTCACAATATTCGTAACAGACTCCTTCAAGCACATGCTGAGGATGTTTTCAGTCAACAAAGAGACGTCGGTCAGTTTTTGCTTTTCATCTATACTTAGTTGGATATTGGCTGCATTCAGCATCGTTTCCACCAAGATAATTTCATCCTTCAACCGGATTCCTCTCATCGATGAAACCA
>CAJGCH010000296.1 GCA_904501845.1 uncultured Bacillaceae bacterium
AAGCACATGCCCGGTTATTATGCTGACTGCCCTTGGTGATGTGAACTACCGGCTCACTGGCTTGAATGATGGAGCGGATGATTATATCACGAAGCCATTTGTCGGTGATGAGGTAGTGGCAAGGGTACAGGCTGTCTTGAGGAGGTCTGTGCAGGTCATTGATGATAGAGAACGAAAGCAATATGGCTCCTTATCGATCAATATGAAGGCTCATTCGGTTACCTTGCATGGCATTGAGCTTGATTTAACCCCTCGTGACCTCGCATTGCTCATTTTTTTGGGTCAGAATCCGAACCAGCTGTTTACACGAGATCAGCTGATTGATCATGTTTGGGGCATGGATTATGATGGCAGTGACCGCGCAGTTGATTTATCCATCAAGAGGCTGAGGAAGGCTTTGAAGAATTGGCCAAGCACTGAAGGAGAGATCAAAACTCTGCGGGGATTGGGGTATCAGTTAAGTGTCTACGATAAAAAATAAGCTCCTGTCTAAAATAAAGGATATGGTGCACGTTTTGAAAAGCAAAAAGGAGCAGAATGAACAGAAACGGGTTAGTTTTCTGCGCTTTTGGACGATTCGCTATCTCGTTACCCTTGTGATTGGATTGACTCTCATTGGTTTTGTGACGGGAATCATTATCCGGCAATCAACGTTTAATAAGAATCTCGACATTGATCGCTATTTGGCTGAGGAAGTTGCCGCGCGTATGCTTGATCAAATAGTTGGAACCGATATTCCGACAAATGGCAATGATGAGTTGTTTTATAACCGGCAGAAGCTGCTTGAGCTTAGCGGAAGTCCGTCAATTTATGTCGTGGATACGAACGGGACAATTTTGATGGAGAATCGCTCAAAGGATCACTTAAATATCTCCTCCTTTTCGAAGGAGTTAATCTCTAGTGAAAGAGAAGTACGGAGAATAAAGAATATTGATGGTGAAGATTATTATCTTGTTAAACGGCCGATTTCACTAAATGATTCTGTTCTAGGCTGGGTGGTTGTCATTCAGTCTGAGGAAGATTTGACAGCTGTCGACCAGGAGTATAAGCTCCTCTTCCTGATGATTCTCAGTGCGGCCGTGCTTGGCTGGGCAGCGATTTATTTTCTGTCTAAGCGCTTGCTCAAGCCAATCGAAAATGTGGCTAAGGCGGCAAAAGAAGTAGAGGCCGGCAATTATGATGTCGAACTGAATGAAAAGGTAAGGGAGCAAGAGGTTTATGATCTTGTTCACTCGTTTAAAGAGATGGCCCATAAGCTTGAACAGCTTGAGTCTCTCCGTGCTGAGCTGCTTGCCGGAGTGACGCATGAATTGAAAACCCCTGTTACCTCCATCAGCGGGCTTTTACAGGCCGTTAATGAGGATGTAGTCACAGGGGAGGAGGCAAAGGAATTTCTCGCTATCTCCTTGCAGGAAACGAACCGTTTGCAGAAGATGGTTAGTGATTTGCTTGATTTCAACTCCTTTGCGGCCAATGCGATTCCTGTAAATAAGAAACCGGGCTTGATTGGAGAAAGCGTTAAGGAGATGGTCTATCAATGGAGCATTATTCAGGATAATGCGGGTATTGAGGTGACCATCCATAAACCGAAGGAAGATGTCGAGGTATATACAGATGCTCTCCGTCTCCAGCAAATCCTTATAAACTTGCTTAATAATGCGAAGCAGGCCATTCAAGGGGAAGGGAAAATAACAATAAACATCTATTCCGTCGATACCGAAGTGATGGCCATCGATGTCCAGGATAATGGTACCGGTATCCCAATTGAGGAGCAGGATCTTATTTTTGAACGGTTCTATCGCGGAGAAGAAAAGAAATACAAGATAAGAGGCCTGGGATTGGGACTTCCTTTCAGCAAGATGCTGGCAAGAGCCATGGGCGGTGACCTAAAGCTGAAAGAAAGCAGTCCTGATGGTACAGTATTCACCATTACACTTCCGTTTAAAGGGTAGAAATATGCAATGGAAGCTGACGGATTATAATCATTAGCTTCCATTTACACTAGTGATATCATTTTATAAAATAGTTGATTTGACATTATTCTGACACATTGAGCGGGTATAATAGGTGTTGTAAAAAGGATATTACTATTTTGACGTAATCATTTATTCGTAAATTTGTAGCATTAGAGGTAAGGAGAGGAATTGTATGGATGTCAATAAGCGGCAAGGCCATGATGATTCAGAAGAAAAAATGCCAAATGAACATGACTCTATAGATGAAACAAACAATAATGAACTAAACGTTGAGAGGGAAACGATTAAAATTAATCCGACTTATGTATCCTATCAGGGATATCATGAGCTTGATTCCAGTCAATTGGAAAAGGAGCCGTCTAATCGTGAAGATAAAGAATTCGTTGAGCCTCTGATCATCGAAGACCGGATGGAGAGGGAAGAGCCTCATGAAAGCAGAACGGCAAGAAATAAGAAAAAGTGGCTCACTCCTTTGATCACAGCCTTTCTTGGCGGGGCAGTTGTCCTTGGCTCAGGCTCTTATTTTGGGTTTGTCGATCTAACCGGATTTTTGCCAGGCGGGGAAGATGGAACCGTGAAATCAGTCGAAACAGCGGTTGCTAAAGTAGATGACAAGGATGGCATGCAAATTGATGAAACAGATGTCTCAACAAGCGATACAATCAAAATGATTGAAGAGGTATCCCCGGCTGTTGTCGGTGTGGTCAATATCCAGAAAGCGAGCACGGATTTTTATTATAATTATGGATTGCCGACATCTGAGGAAGAGGGCTCAACAGGTGAAGAGGCTGGAACCGGCTCAGGCGTCATCTTCAAGAAAGAAGGCGACCATGCTTATGTCGTGACGAATAATCACGTCATTGAAAATGCTGATTCAATAGAGGTCTATTTAGCAAATGAAAAGAAAGTGGAAGCAAAGCTCATCGGCACAGATGCCCTGACAGATCTTGCGGTCTTGGAAATTAGCAGTGAGAATGTCACGAAGGTGGCGGAATTTGGTGATTCAGATAAATTGAGTGTCGGACAAGAGGTGCTTGCAATCGGGAACCCATTAGGTCTTGATTTCTCTGGTTCCGTTACACAGGGAATCATCAGCGGTCTCAAGCGGACAGTTACGGTTTCCACTTCTGCGGGTGAATGGGATATGGATGTTATTCAGACCGATGCAGCCATCAATCCAGGAAACAGCGGCGGCGCGCTCGTGAATTTAAGCGGCCAGGTTATTGGAATCAACAGTATGAAGATATCCTCAGATGGTGTGGAAGGAATCGGTTTTGCGATTCCATCACAAGAAGCGAAAACAATTGTTAATGATTTGCTTGCAGATGGTTCAGTCCAACGCGCTTATGTAGGCGTCGGCTTGCAATCCATTGCGGAAATCCCGCAATACGTGCTTGAACAGCAGCTTAACCTTCCTGCTGATGTAAAAGACGGATTGGTCGTCACACAAGTGGAATCTGGCTCACCTGCTGCTAAAGGTGGTATCGAAGCTTATGATGTTATCGTATCAATCGAAGATACAGAGGTTACGACTCTCAGCGAGTTCAGAAAATACTTGTATAGTCATGTAAAGAGCGGAGATACCGTCAAAATCAAGCTC
>CAJGCH010000297.1 GCA_904501845.1 uncultured Bacillaceae bacterium
AATCAATGCCATCTTTAAGCAGCTACCTCACTCACCAAAGCCATCGTATTCCCCTCTGAATCGGTGAAAAAAGCCATCCATGTCTCTGTGTCATTCATCCTTGTGACTAGATGGGGTTCCCCGGCAAAGACCACACCCTGTGGGGGGAGACCAAGTATATCGCTGTAAAAGGTAATTGCGCGGTCGAGTTCTTTCACCGGAATGCCTATTTGGCTGACTTGTTGGAGTAATTGGGCTGCCATTAATTATCGCTCCTTCTTAATTAAAATCCTTATGTGTAAAATATTGGTATCTTTATTGTGAGGAGGGATATAGGGTGTGTCAAGCCAGCTCTTATTGGTCAGAGTTCCTCATTATTTATGCATATGTGCCTGGAGTAAATGCAGCCCGTGGCCTTGTTGCCCTGTACCATTGCCAGCAGAGGATGAAGATAATAGCTGCGTCGACGAGATCTCCTCCATAATACATAAGCATCGCGCCCGTCTCTGCCTCGTCTGCCGGAACTCCATTTGGAGGATGAGCATATAAGTATTTAGCCAGAATACTATGCCAAGCTAATGAAAGAACGAGGACAATTGCTCTATTAAGATAGGAAACCCGGTGATGAATCGGGTCGATATAAATAAGGGAGACCGTGAATAGATAGCCTGCCAGAAAAATATGCATATGTACGAGCACGTGAAGCCACATGATTTCATGCATAAGGGAATAGAGACTTGTCGTATATAGCAGCCATAAGCCCCCAATGTTCAGGATGGCGGCTGTAATTGGATTGATGATCCACCCGATTGGCCGGCTTTTAAGCAACTTTGTTAACCACCTTGCCTGGCTTGTAGGTAAAGTACGGAGCAACAAGGTCATGGGAGCTGCTAAGGCAATCAATAAGGGAGCAAGCATGCCTAATAAGAGATGGCCTGCCATATGGGCACGGAAATCTGTATGAGAAAGTTCAGCTAGTGGTCCTGCGACAGACATGACAGCAAGGATGGTCCCGATGCACAGGAAAACAGAACGGTACATCGGCCATTTTTTATATGCCTGATTCGTTTTGATGACAGCAGCCATATAGAAGATGAATAAAAGGATAAAGGGCAAACTTAACAGAACCTGAGGCAGGATTAGCCATTCTGCGGAATGCTGGCCATGATGATGCATATTAGGAAGCCTCCCTTCTCCGTTTGGAGGATAAAATCAATGCCAGGCCAGCTATAATCATCAAGATGGCGATGACATTCCAAACCAGGTCATAGACGAGGACATTGTCGACATAGCGAATCTGGTGAATCTTCATCCATTTATGCTGGATGGTGCCGTCGTAAAGCTGAAAGCCCCCTGAGCCAAGGAGTATGCTTCCCCACCAAACCTTAGGCAGAAAAGCGTTTCTCCTCCGTAAATCAGCAAATAGAAATAATCCGCCAATCGTCGCAAACCAGCTGAAGGCGTGAAAGAGCCCATCGGAGATCAAGCCGACCTCAGTTGTCGACTGGTCATAGAAATGATGCCAGCGCAGCAGCTGGTGAAAAACCACTTCATCGAAGAAAGCCGCAAAGCCGATACCGAACAGAACCCCGGAAAGCATATTTTTGCGTGTGTATGTACGTTCATTTACTTTGGCCACCATTTTCCCACCTCTTTTACTTTTTCTTTACTTATTCCTTCAATTGTTTGCTCTAAAACGTGAGGATGGTTCAAATACACGGATTAATGAATAAAACGGATAAAATAGCCTGCAATTATGAGCATGAAACCGTTTTTTAAACTCAGAATGGTTTATAATTGTTAAAAAATAGTGAATGGTTTAACATTAAATATAGACATTGAAATTTAGATATATAGGTCCAACTGTAACTTCTTTTGATTGTATGTCATCGATGTTGAGTACCTGGTTTTTTTGCAAATAAAAGGGGATAAGGAAGGGTAATATGAACAGCATACGGAAAGAAACAGACGTCATTTTAATTGGTGCGGGAATTATGAGTGCGACATTGGGGTCCATGCTGAAGGAGCTTGAGCCAAGCTGGCAGATCAAGGTGTTTGAGAAGCTGAAGGGTCCAGGGGAGGAAAGCTCAAACGAGTGGAACAACGCTGGAACGGGGCATTCGGCATTATGTGAGCTGAACTATACGCCTGAGAAACCGGATGGGTCAATTGATATTAAGAAAGCCATTAATATCAATGAACAATTTCAGCTATCAAAGCAGTTTTGGTCCTACCTTACACAAAGGGGGCTCATTCAAAATCCAGAGGATTTCATTCGGGCTATTCCCCATATGAGTTTGGTGGAAGGGCAAGACAATATATCTTTTTTAAATAAGAGATTTAAAGCGCTTGCAGATAATCCGCTATTTAAGGGGATGGAGTATTCCGAAGACCCGAATGTGCTGAAAGAATGGCTGCCGCTTGTGATGGAGGGGAGAACATCATCTGAGCCAATTGCCGCCACGAAGATCGATGACGGAACTGATGTGAACTTCGGGGCCTTAACCCGGATGCTGTTTGACCATTTAACCAGAGTTAATACGGAAGTCCATTATCGACACGTCGTCAAGGACATCAAACGCACAAGCGATGGCCTTTGGGAAGTAAAGGTGCAGGATCTTGACGGCGAAAGAGTCGAATATCATACAGCTAGATTCATCTTTATCGGAGGAGGCGGAGGAAGCCTGCCATTGCTCCAAAAGACAGGGATTCCTGAATCCAAGCATATCGGCGGATTCCCTGTGAGCGGATTATTCATGGTCTGCAAGAATCAGGACGTTGTTGAGCGTCATCATGCCAAAGTATACGGCAAGGCGAAGCTCGGAGCCCCGCCAATGTCTGTTCCGCATCTTGATACACGTTACATTGATGGAAAGAAGGCGCTGTTATTTGGTCCATTTGCAGGCTTTACGCCAAAATTCCTGAAAACAGGCTCAAATATGGATCTCTTCAGTTCTATTAAGCCGAACAATGTACTGACAATGCTTGCTGCAGGGGTTAAGGAAGTTCCGTTGACAAAATACTTAATTGAGCAGCTGCTGCTCTCGCATGAGAAGCGGATGGAGGTTCTTCGTGAATTTATTCCGAGTGCCAAGAGCGATGAGTGGGATATCATCGTGGCCGGGCAGCGTGTCCAGGTCATTAAGGATACAGCGGCCGGAAAAGGGACGCTGCAATTCGGCACGGAGGTTGTCAGTGCCTCTGACGGATCCGTTGCTGCCTTGCTTGGCGCCTCCCCAGGCGCTTCAACAGCCGTCCATGTCATGCTAGAAGTACTAGAGAAATGCTTCCCGCAGGAAATGAGCGGATGGGAAAGAAAAATCAAGGAAATGGTTCCGACTTACGGAGTGCCACTTTCCGACAATCCAGAGCTTTTTTCACGTGTAAGTGAATCTACCTCGCATATTTTAGGATTAAGTTCTGCTCAGCTTGCTTATCATTTACAATAAAGAAAGACCGCAAATAGCTTGTTTGGAAATAAACAGCCATTTGCGGTCTTTTCCTTTGTCCAGGTATTAGCGGATTCTTAAATGCGGATAAGCAACTGGCTTATACACATTTTTTACTTTGCTATATAGTAAT
>CAJGCH010000298.1 GCA_904501845.1 uncultured Bacillaceae bacterium
CCCAGAGAACTGCAATAACTACCAGGTACATTGCTGAAATCTCCTTTCAAGATTGTACTATCACCTCCCCTACCATGGCTGCATAAGCATTTCATAACAATATCTCCGCTATTGAGATCTACGACGAAGAACCTCTTCTTGAATGAGTGTTTTCCGTAGTCCACCAGAATACCATAGTTCGTATTGTACCCCTTCATGCGACAATACGAATTTAACTCAACTATCTTCTTATCGATATCTACTGGGGTAATGTTCGATATCATAATGATGCCGCCAAGCATTAAAAGCACGAAGCAAAATGAGATAGATCCCCACTTTAGTATTTTCTTAAGCATATGATTTATTTTCGTTTTACATTTAGGTCCACGCATCCGACACCACGCACTAGTGCTCTATCTGTGAACTGCCAGTACTGCCATCTCCCGAATGCTGGTCTGCTGACTTTGTAGTTTGCGACCCATATCGGATAGTTCTGCGTGATCCTAGGATCAATAATATTGTTGAGAAAATGAGGATTAGCATATATTATTGGCTTCCTGCCATAATGTTTCTCTACTATCTGCAGCCATTCAAGGGCGCGATTATTAAGTGTTTCTTTCGAGTAATCATCTAATCTTTCGATATCCAGCACAGGAGGAAGGTCATCTTTATCAAGTTCGCCTACCCGTCGTATGTAATTCTGAGCTTGATCGACAGCACTCTTACCAGGCCTGAAGAAGTGATATGCACCTCTTGTTATTCCTGCCTTCTTTGCTTTTTTCCATCTTCCCTTGAAGCGCCAGTCTTTAAAGGATTCGCCCTCAGTTGCTTTCATGAAAACGAAATCGATTGTCTCCGTTCTTACCGCCTCTTCTGGTCTCCAAACCGTTCTACCATCTTCATCAAGAAGTATCTTCAGCTTATTCCATCTGACAATTGGTTGATGATGGGAGATATCTATCCCGTAGCTCCACTCCCCTCTTGGCAAGGCAGCCCCTTCTGTCAGAGCACCTACTTGTTCTTTCATAAGATCATACGTCAGAGGACTATTAAGGTATTCCTGACATAATTTATCGACACGCTTATAGCAAAGCCATAGAGAAGTGGAAAGAACAAACAGAAATATCGTCCATTTAATCAGCCATGATTTCATGCAGACCCATTAATTTTGATGATTCAGCCAGTCTCTCACTTCCATCAAAGCATACCCTAACAGATTTTCACCCTTCCATGAATCCACTGAACCTTGGCGAGCCTGAGACTCATACATGCCAATTCCCCAAATCCTATCGTAAGGGCTAGCTTCAACTAGGACTGCATTACCCGTAGAAAGCAGGTAGTTTCTCAAGAGAGGATTCTGACTGAATTTAGCCTTATTACCTTCAACTACGATGTTATATTTATGAGAATCCCATACAGCGGCATCAAACCCTTTGATCTTTCTGCCAAGACTCTTATAACTCTTCGGATCTGAAGCACTCATTATTTCTTTATAAATCTCACTATCGTTGAAAAGAAGAGCCTTACTTGCCATCATATACTGCTCAGCTGTGTGATAGTGAACCCCGCTGACTTCAAATCCGCAGTCGAACCACTGACTAAGACAGGTCTTCTCTACTTTACCCGCATACTGAGTATGTCCCCAGAAGTATATCATCTCCTTGCTTGGATTCTCAAGTAGCATCCCTCGGACCACATCATGATTATATTTTCTTATCATCGTTTCAGTATCTTTTTGCGGTTTTTTAATCAATTCTGCAACGCCAGGATACAACATATCGTCGCATATCTTTCCCGAGAGAAGTCCTTCACGAATTGCTGAAGAACTGATTGTTTCAAGCCCCTCAGGTTGTTGTATAAGGTTAATGCGATCCAGACACTCAGACAAGATGTTGTATCTTGAGAGCTTATGCCTAAGTTTTTCAATGGAAAGCTCACGAGAGAACATTATGACCTTGAAGTCTTTGAAGAACTCATTCTTTTTAGCCAGATGAAGAAGCAGCTTCATTTTGTCATCACCCATTATGAAATACAATTCGGACTCTGGGTGCTGTGCCTGTATTTCTTTTAGGGTTTCCGTCGTCCTTGCCTTTACTGTTCCTATCTCATTAGTGCATACCTGCATTTTGGTATCCGCACACATGCAATTAAGCATTTGTATTCGTAACTCGGGTGACAATATCAACGGTTGCTGGGTGTAACGCATCTTACGTCTTAAGTAAGCATCACTGACCGGCACGAAATAGCCTAAGTTTGCATCCACTGCAGCCATCGCTGCTTTCATAAGTACCTGATGAGCCACTGTCGGAGGATTAAAGCTTCCTCCCATAACTACGATTCTATCAATTCTGTTATTCATTGTGCTAGTATTTTGTCTTTACTAGTAATGTCAGAATAGGCTAGAATGTAATCATGCTATCTACTTTCTAACTGTAATATGAAAACAATTTTGACTCTTTTCGTACTTGACGTAGCATCGCTTGTCATTACGCAATTCATTGAGTACTTCCGCAAGAACCTTCTTCAGTTCTCCCGAATCAGTGCTTGCAATCAATCCAGCAGGTACAAACTGGGTGCATGAAATATCAAAAGTCGTGGCATGTCTATGCGCTGAATTCTTCACGGCCACCCTATTCCGTTTCATAAGTCTCGTAACATCGTCATCTGTACGCAGAATCGACGTCACAACAATCTTATAATTCGACATGCCTTTTGCCTCCAAGGAATCCTGAAATTTACTGCCAATATCGGTCAAAAGTTCAGCCGCATTATTAGTCAAATATGGCATAGAATGCCCCATTGGTGCGAGCTGATAGTTCTTGCAACTTCTAACGTGCTTAAGTTGGCTTTCCTTAATTAAGTTTTCAGCTTCAGCCCTATCCTTCAAAGGAGCAATTCCGTATTTCCTTGCTGCCACTATCTGAGTGCTCTGAATATCATTAAAGCAAGCTGCATAATATTCATGCTTTTGTCCAGAACCAAAATCTGGATTCAGATACCCGTAAGCTCCACAGCCACATATCGCAGTTGATACCATCAACATTAGGCATATGGGCCTTCTTATAATCTTTCCTTTATTCGTCTTCTTGGATCTTGATATAAGAAAAGCTATGGCGGATATTATCATACATGCTATTACGCAGTACTTGACACCTATATTCCAAGCCAACACAAAGACATCAAAAGGGTTACTTATTATCCAACTCATATCTATTCGTTTATCACAATCCAGTTTGTCTGCCAGCTTTTAAATGGAGCTGCCCATCTGCTTAATTTTCTTTTGTCATTCCATCCGTATCCCCATCTTCCCATATCGAGATTGACAGCATTTGTCGAATGCTTTGATAGAACTGCTGCAAACTCATTCATGGTCATACGGCATCGAGACTCAATGATAAATAAGCTATCTGGATTCGAAGCATCATTGCAAAGGGCCCTGCGACGGAATCTGCGTTTATCCCTAAAGCTCCTCACCTTGCCGTCCTTGACCAGGACGTGCTGTTGGAATCCGTTCGATGACTGCCATTGCGTACTAATGACAATACCTTTTGTCGGATGCAACGAGACACGTTCCTTTAGC
>CAJGCH010000299.1 GCA_904501845.1 uncultured Bacillaceae bacterium
AGCTCCGCCAATGCCGCTGTTTATCGATTGTCAATCTTCTCTGGATACATATCATGGTTCATGAGACGATGCATAGCCATTTCTTCGAATTTCGTGCCCGATCTTCCATAGTTGCAGTATGGGTCGATACTGATGCCGCCGCGCGGCGTGAACTTGCCCCACACTTCAATGTATTTTGGCTCCATGAGCTTGATTAAATCCTTCATGATGATGTTCATGCAGTCCTCGTGGAAATCGCCGTGATTCCGAAAGCTGAATAGATAGAGCTTCAAAGATTTGCTTTCGACCATTCTTGGGCCTGGAATATAGCTGATATAAATCGTCGCGAAATCCGGCTGTCCAGTGATGGGGCACAGGCTAGTGAATTCCGGGCAATTGAATTTCACCCAATAGTCATTGCTTGGATGCTTATTATCAAATACCTCCAGGATAGACGGATCATACGTATAGGTATACTTGGTCCCTTGATTGCCGAGTAAAGTTATTCCTTCTAGTTCCGCCGTTGTTCTGCCCTCATTGTTCATTATGCATTCACCATTTTCCTTTTTTGATAGATTGTTAGTCCGCTTTGTCTAAGTTTGCAAGAAGGACATTCTCCGCAGCCGTCGCCTATGATGCCGTTATAGCACGTTAAAGTTTTCTCCCGGATATAATCAAGCTTGCCGAAGCTGTCGGCCATTCCCCATGTCTCTGACTTATCGAGCCACATTAAGGGTGTATGGACGACAAAGGGGAAATCCATGGCGAGATTCATCGTAACATTAATTGATTTGATGAAAACATCACGGCAATCTGGATAGCCGCTGAAATCAGTCTCACACACTCCGGTAATGAGATGCCTGATACCTTTGGTTTTGGCCAGGATACCTGCGAAGGTTAGGAACAGCATGTTTCGTCCTTCCACAAAAGTGGATGGAAGCTCATTTTCTCCATCGGTTATGGCAATATCCTCTCTTGTGAGAGCATTTGGGGCAAGCTGGTTTAAGAGTGACATATCCAGGATGTGATGCTCAATGCCAAGCTCGTTAGCAATCCTCGAGGCGCATTCAAGCTCCACCTTGTGACGCTGTCCATAATCAAAGGTGACAGCGATGACTTCATCAAATCTCTTCAGAGCCCAAAATAGGCAGGTCGTGGAATCCTGGCCACCGCTGAAAATAATCACTGCTTTATTCATCATTTCTCTCTCCTTCTCCATAACACTCTTATACTCCGCGCATGTCTTTCGGCCAAATCACCTTATGAACTTGGACTTGAAGCCTGACATCGTGCCACTTGCGGCTGATCATGAATTCGACGATAGACTTAGGTTCAAACGATTCTACAACCGGGCTCAGGTAGACGCGGCATCTCTCCGTTAACTTGTGTTTATTAACGATGTTCCATGTTTCCTGCAAATCCTCCTCAGATGCGATAACAAATTTATATACATCTCCCATGTCAACATGTTCGAAGTTGTTATTCTTCATGGTCATCTGCATGCCGCTTGCAGGCAGTTTATAATCAACGACATAGCTGATATTTCCGTCACGGTAGCGGTCCTTATATTTTCTGATATCCATGGCTCCGTTTGTTTCAATATGGACGTGGAGCATACTGTCGAGTGCCAGGGTATCCAATAATTGAAGCATATCCTTCTGTAAGAGAGGCTCTCCTCCAGTTAATGTCACATTGCGGGCGCCGCTGTCTTTTATATATTGATAAATATCCCGAGCTTCCATTTCCTCGTGGGAGCAAGACCCATCCCAGGAATATTTCGTGTCACACCAGGTGCAGCGCAGGTTGCAGCCTTCAAAGCGAATGAAGGCTGCCAGTTCTCCGGATGTAGGTCCCTCACCATCAATGGAAACGAAACGTTCAATTACTTTGAACATGATGATTCCTCCGAATAACTGCAGCTATTAGCGGGTGTTTCGAAAACCTCTACTTCACAGATTTGCATGTTCATTTCTTTAAGGAGCTGGTAAATATGCCTGCTCATTTCTTCTGCTGTAGGGCGGTAAGGAACCATGAATAAATCAAATTCAGTAGGGCCCTCCTTTAATTGACGGGCAACCTCGCGTCCTTCACCGTTATCTTCAATCAACAGCTTATGGTCGAAAAGCCTCTCAACCTTTTTTAATGCTTGTTTAATTGTCCCGAAATCCTCGACCATGCCCCTGAGCTGACCATCTGTATGCAGGGTCTCGCTCGCCACCTTCGCAATGACGCGGTACCGGTGGCCGTGCAGATTGGCGCATTTTCCGTCATAGCCGCTCAAGTAATGGGCAGTGTCAAACTGAACTTCGCTTTTTAGGATAAACATTTTCTTCCTCCCTTATATACACATAAAAAAAGGATTTGCAGGCTAAACGGTTTATCAGCATGCAAATCCCACTAGCGCAAAAAAAGGGCCTAAAAAGGCCCTTGTACGCATCGGTTCACGTGTATATGCCTAGTTTTGTTTAGCGACAGGATGGTCTAACGAACTGTCGTATTCAATTCTCGCTAACTTTAGCATAAATTCACTGCATGGCGCAATTGCTAATGGTGAAAAATGCAAAATTTTCAGTTGTCTCTCTTAACGATATGCTGCTGAAGAATGGATATGCTTCCATACTGGCATTTGATTCCGGCTTACCTTGCTTAGTTGATAGATAAGTGATCAGAGAGGACTGCCTGATGGAATGATGGTATGATAAATGGGAAGGAAAACGATTAATGGGGGCAAGGAAAACGTGAATATAGTGATAATTGGAGCATCGGGAAAAACGGGACAATTGGCTGCTCAGCAAGCATTGGATGCAGGTCACAGGGTGACGGCATTTATACGCTCGCCTGAAAAGCTCAAGATGACTCATGAACGGCTGACCATCGTTCAAGGGGATGCGACAGATAGCGAGGCCGTGAATTCTGCTCTGAATGGGCAGGACGCGGTAATTTCTTGTGTCGGATCTAATAATGGTTTGAGCAAGACAACGATTTTGCGCGAAATGGCTTCTACTGTGGCTGAGGCGATGGCGCACAATGGAGTGGACAGAATCGTCTATATGGCCTCTGCGGGAATCGATCGGGAAATTCCTGGTGTTATGGGAAAAGTGACGATGAAGCTGTTAGGAAATGTGCTTGAGGATCATCGCAATGCGGTTGAGGTGTATAAATCCTTTGATTTCAAATGGACCATTGCAAGGCCAATGGGATTGACTGATAAACCGTATACAGGAAGTTACACGGAAACGTTAGAAGGTATACCAAGCGGGAGCAAGAGCATCTCTCGTGCAGATGTGGCGGACTTTCTCGTACGTGCCATTTCTGATGATCAGTATATCTATCAATCTGTCGGTCTTGCTTCAAAGGAGTAAGAGGATAGGGTACAAGCGTCTGCTTGTACCCCTTTTTTTATTCCTCATTGATAATAATTCTTCAGGACGTATTGCAAGGAAGGCTTGAATAGGCAATAGAGGCTGAAATTTTCATTATAGAGAATCTTAGCAAGCCGAGGATTGGCTCCGACAATCTGTACCTTATTTCCGTTCATTAAATGGATCATTTTAATGAGAT
>CAJGCH010000300.1 GCA_904501845.1 uncultured Bacillaceae bacterium
ATTAAAAAAGGTAATCGCCAGTGCAGCCAAATAATACACATGTCTGCTGGCCCTGCTGTACAGCTTATCTTCTTTCAGGAAATGAGGCCAATACTTAACGATGGCAATTAATAAGAAGAAATCCAGAAAATAAAGGGCATCAGTCCAATTTAACAGCTCATGAACGCTTGAGCCAAGATCACTCATATTGCTTGCTTGGAAGAGAACAGGGAGGGTCAAAAAATCATTGAAGAAACGAAAGAACACAATGTTGGCGAATAAGATAAAGGATAAAAGAAAGCTTGTCAATAACACAAATTGAATTCTGCGATGTTTTAAAAAAAGAGCAATGCCAAAGATAAGCATCAGGAAGCTGAGAGGATTGATGAAGAGAATGAATTCTTGACGCCAATTCTCAATCTTCATGTCAAAGCTTGTCTGGTACACGATATAGGTCTTCAGCCAAAGCAATAAAATAGCAAGCGTCATCAGCGAAATCTTTCGCGGCCGAAATGACTCATTCATCCTCATCTTCCCCTCCCGCCCATACATTTCCTAATCTTTATAAGATTGGCACATCCTAAATTAATTACCGTGCTGCTTGTGGGCTAAACCAGCAGCCCCAATCACCCCAGCATCATTCCCTAAAGAAGCACATTCAAGAATGGTGGACTCAGCCACACGCGGAAAAGCGAATTGCTGGAAATAGGCTCTGACTGGTGCCAGCAATATCTCTCCTGCCCTGGATACACCCCCTCCAAACACGATTTTGTCAGGATTGATGCAATTACCGACATGTGCAGCTGTAAGCCCCAAATATTTTGCTACTTTATCCAGGACGGCTGCACTCGCTTCATCTTGGTGTTCCACACATTCGAACAAATCTTTAGCGGTAATCATGCCTTGTTCATGATAGCGTTTAGCAAGCAAGGATTCCGGCTTCTTATTAATTTCCTCCAAAGAGAGCCTAACAATACCTGTTGCAGATGCAATCGTTTCGATGCAGCCCGTTTTTCCGCAATTGCACGGCGCTCCTCCCTCTGGGATGGCCGTTATATGGCCAAGCTCTCCGCCTGCACCGCTTATCCCATGGACCAGCTCTTGATTGGCAATGATGCCGCCGCCGACACCTGTGCCAAGGGTTATGCAAACGAGGTCATTCGTCCCTTCGCCAGCGCCTTTCCAGAACTCGCCAAATGAGGCCATATTGGCATCATTGTCTACTACGACAGGAATTCCCAGTTCACTCTCAAGACTTGCTTTTAGGGGGTAATTCCGCCATCCGATATTTACGGCCACATAAATGCAGCCTGTTTCAAAATCAACCGGACCAGGCGCTCCCATACCTGCCGCAACCAGGATAGCACCAGGCCACTTGGCGATGGTTTCTTTAACGGAGCTAGCAATCTCTGAAACTATATGTATCCCATTATCAGCGAGATTCGTGGGAATTTCCCATTTATCTTCGATGATCCCCTCTTTATTGACAAATGCCAACTTCACCGTTGTTCCGCCTAAATCAATTCCCAAAAGCCACTCCTGCTTCTCCATCTTACTCACCCTTTCTTTTGTTTCTCTCTTTCTAACGCTATCTCGTGCTTTAAGATCAAAATCGCTGACTGATATTCCTTTATATCGATTAGCTGGGAGTTGTATAGCTCACGCACTTCGAACTCCATCATCTCCAAATCAGCCAAGCGGTCACCTAAGTATATATAGCTCCCAAATCTCTTTAAATACTGCTGGATATCATAAACCGTTTTCATCCTGAATTCCTTCCTTCCTGACAGTTACGCTTTAAGTATAGCTGAATTCAAATGCTTCCCTCAACAATCTTTCTTTTGCATAGCCCTGCTGATCGAAAATGCATAACCCCTTGGACTGGCTCATATATTGCAAAGGAGAGAGTGCGTATCTTTAATTTGACTAACGAACAAGGGGTGAGCTTCATTTGACAAAAGCCATTTTTCATACAGGGGTTGTCCTGCTAATCATTCTTGCCATAGCCGTGCTATGGAAGTCGTATACGAATACTAATGTTCAATCGACACTTCAGTTCTTCCCGTTCAATGCAGAAGCAAAGTTCAGCGAGGCAAATACATCCCTGACTATGAGGGAGCCTGAGAAGAACAAGAATAAATATGAGGTTGTTCTGAACGTGAGCTCTGTGTTAGATCGAAAGGCCTATCTTCGGCAAGACATGTCACTCCTCTTCCAAAATGGTCGCCTCGTTGATCTTTTGAAGAGCTGGAAACAGGATACAAGCATAATGAATCAAACATTGATTGTCGAAGGCTATGAATCCTCTTTATTTGAGGCAGTAACGATTCACTATGCAGAAATACATGAGGATGATACCCCGACCAGCACATTCAAGACAACGGATGCAGCACAATATGTGATATCCTCTCGCTTTGGACCAATCAAATCATTTCAGACACCAGAGAATGAGGAACAGAAGGATTGGGCCTTCACCTTGCGATCGGTGGCAAATTCGAGGCTTGCGAAAGTATTGGACCGATATATTGATAAAACGCAGATTGATTTATCAAATTATACAGTCATGCCCATTACTCAGTTAGCTGACAAAAAAGAAGATTTGTTATCTGAATACACTGAGCTGGAACAACGGGCAATTATCGAAAAGCTATGGGAAGCCCTCTACTCCATTTATGTTACCGGAATAAAAAAACAGGACGGCACCATCATCGATCCGATTGACAGCACCATCCCGCTTATCTTAAGGGAAAAACAGAGCAGCCGACTAATTCTGATTATCCAGGATAAGACAGGCAATCTGCATGAATTTTATCAGCAGCTTCCATCATAACGGCTGATTTTGTTTAACTTGATCGAGTACCTTTTGAAAATCCTCGTTACCCGGATCTTGTTCAATCGCCTTCCCGATATATTCAATAGCAAGATCCGTATCATTTCTTTGCCAATAAATCAGACCAAGATTATAATACGCCTCCGGAAAATCAGTTCTTTGTTCAACGGCTGCCTGAAAATGCTCTTCAGCTTTGTTGAGATTTCCCTCTCGGAAATCGAGGTACCCCGCATAAAAGTGAGCTTCTGGATAATTATCCCCATCCAAGTATTTACTGACCATCTCATTAGCCTTTTCGTATTCCTCTTGATTGATGTATTCCTGCGCTAATCCCATGTCCATTTCATAGGAACCGTTTGCTCCAGCAGAAAATCCATAAAAAAGGAGCCCTGCCGTCAAGACAGCTGTACCTGCAAAGGAGGCAACCCGCCAGATGGTCTTTTTCTTCCCCGGGAGCCCTACAATAGCCGCTGCCAGGAAACCGCCAATCAAACCGCCAATATGTCCTGCGCTATCAATCGCCGCCGCGGAGAAGGTAATGACCAAATTAATGAGCAGAATAATGATGACATTCCAGCCCATCGTTCGGAAAAATAAATTCGGATAGGCAACCCCAAAGAACAAAAGGGCTCCAAGCAGCCCGAAGATGGCCCCGCTAGCTCCAGCAGAAATATTGGGTACAAGCAGGAAGCTTAAGAGCGTCCCTGCAAATCCGGCAAAGAAATAA
>CAJGCH010000301.1 GCA_904501845.1 uncultured Bacillaceae bacterium
GGTGACGTGTATGTTTTAAATGGAGAAAAATCAGGAATCAGCGTAGCAACAGTAGGTGAAGCGTTTATCATTTTTGCTAAAACAGACCCAGACCTCGGCAATCGAGGTATCAGCGCCTTTATCGTTCCTGCTGCCTTGCCGGGAGTTGAATGTAAGGGCTATGAGGACATGGGAAATATACCAATCAGCCGCGGCTCTATATACCTTCATGATGTAGAGGTCCCGGCAGAAAATCTTATTGGTCAAAAGAATATGGGCTTCGCTCAGGTGATGAATGGCTTTGACTTAAGTCGTCTATTGATTGGTCTCCAATGTGTGGGAGCTGCTTCTCAAAGCATGGATGAAACAATCGAGCATGTAAAAATGAGGCATTCTTTTGGAAAGCCGCTAGCATCCTATCAAGGAGTTAGCTTCCCAATCGTTATTCATCATACACAACTTGAGATGGTGAAATGGCAGGCCTATCGAGGTTTGTGGCTACGTGATCAAGGGCTTAAGCATTCGAGGGAAGCGGCAATGGTGAAGTGGCTAGGACCAAAGTATAGTGTTGAAGCCATTCATGAATGCTTACTATTAAATGGACATTATGCTTATACTAAGGAAATGCCGCATGAGCAGCGTTTGCGTGATGTCATTGGTCTCGAAATCGGGGATGGTACAGCACAAGCGAACCAAATGGTGATTGCGAAGGACCTTATCGGTAAAGAATACCGTTCTTATTAATTATTAAGCTGAAAGAATGGAGAAAGTTCTTTGTAAAAGCGGTAAATCATTCTGAAAGTATTCAAGGAGGAAACCATCATGGAATTAATCGATGTACTTTATGAGAAAACAGATGGGGTAGCAAAGATTACAATCAATCGCCCAAAGGTTTACAATGCGTTTCGCGCAAGAACAGTGCAGGAACTCATTTGGTCTTTCCGTGATGCTTGGGATGACAACAGAGTTGGTGTCGTTATTTTATCAGGGGCCGGAGATAAAGCGTTTTGCGTCGGCGGCGACCAAAAGGAAAAGGGAAGCGAAGGTGGCTATGATTACACAGGCGGCCTTGGCGGTGGTATCGGTCTTGAGATTGAGAATCTGCACCTGACCATTCGTAATATCCCAAAGCCTGTTATTGCCTCTGTTAACGGCTTTGCCATTGGAGGTGGGCATGTCCTTCATGTCGTTTGCGACTTGACGATTGCGGCTGATACTGCCAAATTCGGTCAGACAGGTCCTAAGGTTGGAAGCTATGATGCCGGTTTCGGATCTGCGTATTTAGCGAGAATCGTAGGAGAAAAAAAAGCAAGAGAAATTTGGTATTTATGTGAACAATACACCGCACAGGAATGCAAGGAACTTGGTCTTGTCAATAAAGTGGTGCCAACTGAAGAACTTGAGCAAGCCTCATGGGAGTGGGCGCAGAAAATCCTTGAAAAGAGCCCAACAGCCTTGAAGATGCTGAAGTATTCCTTTAACGCTGACAGCGCCCATATCCAAGGGATCACACAGCTTTCCATGGGAAGCTTAGCGATGTTTTATAATACTCCGGAGTCAGAGGAAGGGAAGAACGCTTTTCTTGAGAAAAGACCAGTTGATTTTAAAAAATTCAGAAGGTAGTAGGGGAGGAATGGATGATTATGGAAACTATTTTGACGCCTGAATATGAAGAAAAGTACCGATCTGTTTGGCCGAACCGCACCATTTTGGATTACCTAAACGATAGTATTAAGCTATTCCCTGATAAAATCGCCATTATTGATAGGAAAAGCCGTTATACGTACCGCGAACTGGGGAGATTGGTCGACCGTGTTGCTTTAGGGCTGCTTGAGCTTGGCTTAGGTAAAGGGGATGTGATTTCCTTCCAGCTTCCAAATTGGAATGAATTTGTTATTCTGCATTATGCTGTTACAAGGATTGGGGCCATTAGCAATCCATTGATTCCGATTTACCGCGACCGTGAAATTGGTTTTATGGTGGGGATGGTTGAATCGAAAATGATTGTAATTCCTGATGAGTTCAGAGGCTATGACTATCCGGCTATGATTGAGAGACTAAGCCATCAGTGGCCATCCCTTGAGCATATCTATGTGGTAGGGGAGAAAGTACCAAATGGCATGAAATCATTTTCGAACATTCTTGAAGAGCCATGGGAGGAAAGAAGGGATGTATCTGTCCTGGATAAGGTTGTCATTGACCATAATGATGTGACGGAAATCATCTTTACCTCGGGTACAACAGGTGATCCAAAGGGTGTAATGCACACACATAATACGCTTTGCGTGTCTACCGATTATTGGATTGAGAGACTTCGCCTTACTTCAGACGATGTCATGTTCATGGCTTCCACCTTTGCGCATCAAACTGGTTTTGGCTATGGGGTTCGCCTCCCGACACATTATGCAGGAACGGCTGTCTATCAGGATATTTGGGATCCTAAGGAATTTTTGAGTTTAGTAGAAAAAGAAAAGATAACCTTCACAGCAGGAGCAACGCCATTTTTACAAGATACGGTCCAGTTCGAAGGAATTGAAGAATTTGATCTGCAATCCTTAAGAGCTTTTGTTGCTCTGGGAGCGCCAATTCCAAGACCGCTTGTTAAGGAAGCGGGAAAAAAGGTGCCGTTCCGTATTCTTTCCGGCTGGGGACAAACAGAAAATGGTCTAGTCACGCTCACTCACCTAGATGATAGTGAAGAGAAGCTGACTAAAACAGACGGGATTCCATTCAAAGGAATGGAAATAAAGGTTATTGACAAGGAAGGAAACGAATGTATGCCCCTGGTTGAAGGTGATTTGCTTTGCAGGGGTCCTGCCCTTTTTGTCGGCTATTATAAGCGGTTGGAAGAAACAAGAGCTGAATATAAGGAGGGCTGGTTTATTACTGGCGACCGCGCAATCATGGATGAAGACGGCTACATTCGCATCACGGGCCGGAATAGAGATATTATCATCCGTGGGGGCGAGAACATTCCTGTTGCCTATGTGGAAAATATACTGTATGAGCACCCCGATATTTCAGTCGTTCAACTTATTGCGATGCCAGATGCCAGACTACAGGAGAAAGCCTGTGCTTTTGTCACCATGAAGACTGATAGAAACCCACTCACCATCAATTCAATACAAGAGTTCCTTAAATCAAAAGGTGTGGCGAAGCAATATTGGCCAGAGCATATAGAAGTTATTGAGGACTTCCCGCGTACGGCAAGCGGAAAGATTCAGAAGTTCAAGCTCAGGGAGCAAATCGTAGGATTAATTTCAGAAAAAATGTAAGGTGGGATAGTAGATATGACTAAACGTGTAGCGTTGGTAACAGGAGCAGGGAGGGGTATGGGACGTGAAATCGCAAGGCTTCTTGCCTCCAAGTCTATGAAAATCGTAGTAACGGATGTTAATTTGGAAAATGCCAAGGAAACGACATCGCTTATTAAAGAAGATGGCGGTGATGCCCTCTCTATTTTCTGTGATGTCACAGATCTTGATAGTGTGCAGAAAGCAGTAGCTAATACACTTAGTGATTTTGGTAAAATTGATGTCCTGGTCAATAA
>CAJGCH010000302.1 GCA_904501845.1 uncultured Bacillaceae bacterium
ATTAAGCTGGATGATAAATAAATAGCCATATGAACCATGGCTGCCTCCTTTAGTTTGCTGGGAGGCAGCTTTTTTTAGCTTGATCTTTCGTTACGGCTGCTTTCCATGACGCTTAAGTCATGTGGTACTTCGCCCTTAACTTCTGTTTTTCGCTCTAACCTCTCTGGTCTCGCCCTTAATTTTGACCGTTCGCCCTTAAACAAACTGTTTCCGCCCATAATTAATGGAATTCCGCCCTTAAATGAGTGAATTTCGCTCTTAACCGGCTGTATTTCGCCCATAAACATTGAAATCAGGTTCCATTCCTTCAAAAAGAAAGCCCGAGCATCCCGCAAAAAACCAAAACAGGCAAATTGATGATTTTTTGAAGTGAAATCCGTGCAAAAATCCTCTTTAATTACGCTTTTTTGATCTTGTTGCTTCATCGCGGAATTTCTCATAATTTTATTCCTTCTATGCAACCATACACTGTTACCCAGATGAAAAAAACAGGCGGAGTCCTCGAGACCCGCCTGTCCTTCCTATGAAAGCCGATATTTGAAATCCTGATAGCCGAACTGATGGACAATCCGGCAGTCTCCCTCCTTGTCGCGCAGACAGATTGCCGGAAGGGCCATGCCGTTAAAGGTATTGTTCTTTACCATTGAGTAGATGGCCATATCACCGAAAACGAGACGGTCACCTGCTTTTAATGGCTCGTCAAAGGAGTAGTCCCCAATGACATCGCCGGCAAGACAAGTAGGACCGCCGAGACGGTAGGTGTGCGCTTTTTCTCTCGGAAGGCCTGAGCCTAAAAGCGGCGGTCGATATGGCATTTCGAGCACATCCGGCATATGGCAGGAGGCAGATGTATCAAGAATGGCGAGCTCGACATCATTAACGAGCGTATCAAGGACGCTTGTTACGAGAAAACCAGCATTGAGGGCGATCGCTTCGCCTGGCTCTAGATAAACCTTGAGTCCGTATTTATCTTGCATTCTCGTAATGCACGATTCAAGCAATTCGAGATTATATCCTTCTCTTGTAATATGATGACCGCCCCCGAAGTTAATCCATTCGAGCTGGGGCAGCCATTCGCCGAATTTCTCTTCAATCACATCAAGCGTAACCGCTAAGGCATCTGCATCTTGCTCACAAAGCGTGTGGAAGTGGAAGCCTGAGACCCCATCCAATTTTTCTGGTTCGAATTGGCTGAGCGTCACACCGAATCTTGACCCGCGTGCGCATGGGTCATAGATTTCATGCCCTTCCTGGGTAGAGCATTCCGGATTGATGCGCAAACCTATTGCTTTTCCGCCCTTCTGTACCTTCTCCCTGTACTTCTCCAGCTGGGAGAAGGAATTGAAGATAATATGGTCGCATACATCAATGATCTCATCCATCTCATCCTCACGGTAGGCCGGGGAGAACACATGGTTTTCCTTCCCCATTTCCTCATGCCCGAGCCTCGCCTCAAACAGGCCGCTCGCCGCTGTACCGCTTAAGTATTGACCAATCAGCGGGTAGGTCGCATACATCGAGAATGCCTTTTGCGCAAGAATGATTTTGCAGCCGGTCCTCTCCATAACTCCGGCGAGGACTTTTAAGTTTTTCTCCAGCAATGCTTCATCCACCACATAGCTTGGTGTCGGCAGTTCTTCAAAGCGCATCTTAGTCTACTAGCTCCGGATAAAAGCTTTCTTTCCAAGGAAGACCCCATTTATTAAGTGCCTCCATGAATGGGTCTGGATTGAACTCTTCGATATTGTAAACACCTGGTTTATTCCATTCGCCTGTCATGACCATCATCGCGCCAATCATTGCTGGTACACCAGTTGTGTACGAAACCGCTTGTGAGCCGACTTCACGGTAGCATTCTTCATGGTCACATACATTGTATACATAATACGTTTTCGGCTTCCCGTCCTTTGTGCCGCGGAAAATACAGCCGATATTTGTTTTTCCCTTCGTACGCGGTCCAAGAGATGCCGGGTCAGGCAGGACAGCTTTCAGGAATTGAAGCGGAATAATTTCCTTTCCTTCGAACATAATTGGCTCAATGGATGTCATGCCGACGTTTTCCAGACATTTTAAGTGAGTGAGATAGCTCTCGCCAAATGTCATGAAGAATCGAATTTGTTTTAAGCCGGGGATGTTTTGGGATAACGATTCCAGCTCCTCATGATAGAGAAGGTACATATCCTTTTCACCGACCTCAGGGAAATTGTAGACACGCTTAATTTCCATTGGCTTTGTCTCAATCCACTCGCCATCTTTCCAGTAGCGGCCATTCGCGGATACTTCACGGATGTTGATCTCCGGGTTGAAGTTCGTTGCAAACGGATAGCCATGATCGCCTGCATTGCAGTCAAGGATATCGATGTATTCAATTTCATCAAAGTGATGTTTTAGCGCATAGGCTGAGAACACACCCGTCACACCTGGGTCAAAGCCGCTGCCAAGCAAGGCAGTGATGCCGGCTTCTTCAAAGCGCTGGCGGTACTCCCATTGCCATTTGTATTCGAATTTCGCCGTGTCTTCCGGCTCGTAATTCGCCGTATCCATATAATGTGTTTTGGTCGCCAAGCATGCATCCATAATTGTCAAATCCTGATATGGAAGGGCCAGGTTCATGACGATATCTGGTTTTACTTCCTCAATGAGGGCAATCAGTTCATCGACATTGTCTGCATCGACTTGGGCAGTCGTGATTTTTGTTTTGCCGCCATCAAGCTTCGCTTTTAGTGCATCACATTTCGATTTCGTCCGGCTTGCAATGCAGATCTCCTCAAACACCTCATGGTTTTGTACACATTTATGAACGGCGACAGAGGCGACTCCCCCTGCTCCGATGATTAACGCTTTACCCATTTTCTTCTCTCCAATCTTGATTCTTTATTTTTTGATTGCCAGTATTAGTTCCCTGACGAGCTTGCAGGCCGTCGCAGTGGAAATACCGCTGGAGTCATAGGTCGGTGATAATTCATTCATGTCAAGACCGATGATATTTGCTTTTTCGCAAACGGCCAGCAATGCCGCTAGCAATTGCCTATAGGTGACGCCGCCTGCCTCAGGTGTTCCCGTCCCCGGAAAGGCAGATGGGTCGAGCACATCCAAATCAAGGGTGAGATAGACCGGCTTGTCCTCCATTTCCTCAAGGACATGTTCAAGTCCTTCAAAATTAAATTTATTGGTGAACACATGCCCTTTCTTCGCCCATTCGAATTCACTCCGGTCTCCTGAGCGAATGCCGAATTGGTAGATACGGCCATCGCCGAGGATATCATGACACCGGCGAATAACAGATGCATGAGACAGCCTCTCGCCTAAATAATCATCCCGCAGGTCTGTATGTGCATCGAAGTGAATGATGCGTAAATCAGGATACTGTTCTGCCACCGCGCGTACGCTCCCGAGTGTGACAAGATGCTCGCCGCCAATCATGAATGGAATTTTCCCATCCCCAATAATTTTCCTTGTGCGTTCCTCAATATCAAAGAGCGCACGCTCG
>CAJGCH010000303.1 GCA_904501845.1 uncultured Bacillaceae bacterium
ACCCCCGTGCCTAATACTGCCCAGTTCAAGTTTTCTCTCATAAGCTGATCTCTCCTTTATTACTCGGAACTAATGGATGAACAATCCTTCGCCCCACAAAAAAGACTGATGAAAATTCTATGTATAACTTATTTTAATATAGTTAATTCTCTTTGATTTTACTATATTAAAATATCTTTAGTGGAGTACTGTGATAAATAAATTTGAGGATAATGCTAGAGCCAGCTACAGGGACCGTAACTGGCTCGATTCAGATAAATTAAAAAGGATTTGTTGCAATGAAGCTCGCTGTTTTCACATACATGCGCGGATTGATTTTCAACTGTCCAACGATGTATTCAGCAATGTCCTCTGCTTGAATATATTTGGTATCATCGTTTTCTTTCATTAAATCCAAGTCAAGCGCAAGGTCAGTCGCAACCGTGCTTGGCGTCAAGGCTGATACACGAATATTGTTGCGTCGCACTTCCTGTGCCAGGGATTCCGTGAAGCCGATAACGGCAAACTTTGAGGCACTATAGGCACTTGAGGTGGCCGATCCGTTTAACCCGCTTGTGGAGGAAATATTAATGATGTCACCGCCATTTTTCTCGATTAATTGCGGCAGCACCGCTCTTGTCACATAGTAAGTGCCCAGCAGATTGGTATCAATGATTTTCTTCCATTCTTCCGGTTCCATCTCCAGTACCTTGCCAAATGAGGCAATACCAGCGTTATTGATAAGGATGTCCGCCGCTCCTAATTCGCTTGTCAATGTTTCGATTGCTGCCCCTACCTGCTCTTTAGATGAAACATCGGCAGCAGCATAGGCTACTTTTACGCCAAGACGTTCAATCTCCGCAGCCGTTTCCTTCAAGGTCGACTCTGTGCGCGCGAGCATACCTATATGGACGCCCTCCTTCGCTAAGGCAATCGCCGTTGCCTTACCAATTCCTCTTGCACCACCTGTGATAAAAGCGACTTTATTCGTTAATGTCTGTGCCATTCTAACAGCTCCCTTCAAATCTTTCTTTCTAACTCCCACTATACTATTTTCGCGTCAAGATGACTAAAGCTGTGCTTTTGACCAACTAAAAAACGCTGCAATCGTATGCAGCGTTCCTTGTGGTAAAAGCCAAGTTTCCCTCTATCAGCCATGTAATGGTGATGCATTCCACTTCCGAAAAGACAGCTTTTATCCCTCTCTCCATTGCAAGCGCCGTTGTTTATACGGACATGTTTCCTTCATTTCAATCATTGGCTATCTATTCTTCAGCATATCCGCCAGCTTATACAGGGATTGATTATCCTTAATCAGATAATGCCTCCCTGTCTTTTGCAAATATCCTTTCTCACAAAACTGTGCCAGCACATGTAATAAATGCCGGTATGATACGCCCAGATAGTCACAAACACTGACATGCTTTTCCTTATAAAGCCCTTCATCAGCTGTTTGCAAAATAAAGTCCGCGAGCCGGTTTTCAAGCGGATAAGCAAGAATTTGCGAATATTTTTCTGCCATGAAGGTCGCCTTTAAGCTCAACACCTTCGTTAATTCGCGCAAGAATTTCGTGTCCTCAAGCAGCTGGCTGCGACATGGGTTCAAGGGAAGTGCCAAACATACTGTTCTCGTCGCTGCCTGGATTCCTTTCGTATAATACACTTCATGCAAAAGCTCCATTTCACCAATAAATTCATTCGCATGCACAAAGTTCAGCAAGGAGACTTTCCCATTCTGATGGGTCATATAGATCTTGGCTTTCCCTTCAATCACATAAAAGAGATAGTCCGTTCGTCTTCCTTCATGGATAATCCACTCATCTCGTTTATATTCATGCACTTCCAGCATCTGTTCGACCGGAAAGGAGAATAATCGGGCTATTGAATACTGCAAATACTGCTCTCTTTTTTCGCCTTTGAAGATTTCCATGCTTCACCCCCAAAAGTATGAGAAATCTCATATTATTTTTATGTATTTCCATGATACCATGCAACAAGGGGGGATTTCAGAATGAACACACATCGTTGGATGAGTATACAATTTTTCACTTTTTATGTGACATGGGGCATCTTCCTTCCTTATTGGACAGGATGGCTTGTCGATGTTAAAGGGGTTACGGTAGCCGAGGCTAGCTTGATCATGAGCTTAGGACTTGTAGCAAGAGGGCTATCCACCTTGTTTGTCTTCCCCTATCTATCCGGGAAGTTCTCTAGTAAGGGAGTTCTAAATATGGCAGGCGTTGCGACCTTACTATCGATTTTATGCTATATTCCAGCCAATTCGTTTATGAGCTTATTGGTTGTCACTCTCATAATCCATATTTTTTATCCGACATTGATGCCCGCATTAGATAATGCGGCGACCGTTTTGGTGCAAAACCGCCAATTAAGGGATTATGGAAAAAGCCGTCAATGGGGATCGATTGGCTTTATTGTATCCGGCATCCTTCTTACCGTCTTTACGGGATTATACGGCGATAATATGATTTTATGGGGACTATTGCTGTCAGTCGCGATTGCAGTCGGCCTTGCCTTCATGCGCGCTCCGCTCATTCTTTCAGAGAAGCCTAAAGCTGACCAGGCTGAAAAAGGCGGATGGCTGAGATTGCTCCGCATCAAGCACTTCCCATTAGTGCTGATGATTGTCATCCTGCTGCAGGCTGCACATGCTTCCTACTACAATTATGGCTATCTTTATCTGCAGGAAATTGAGGCGCCAAAGTATTTAATCGGCGTAATCATCAATATTGCCGTGGTCGCAGAGATTGCTTTCTTCGCCATTGCGGACAGGAAATTCGGGCGGTTTTCCGTTGGTTCCTTGCTTGCAATTGCTTCGCTTGGGTCAACCATTCGTTGGATTCTTGTGTTTGCCTTCCCGAACGTCGTCATGTTCTCCATTGCCCAGCTTCTTCATTCGCTCTCATTTGCGATGGGACATTATGCTTTCATGAAATACTTAATCAAGTTTATTCCATCGTCTCAGGGGGCAAAGGCACAAGGCTTGTATTCAGCCTTTGCGCTTAGCTGGAGCACAGCTATATTTACTGTCTTTGGCGGATATTTATATGAAATTGAGCCGCAATACGCTTTCTTAGGCATGGTTGTATGCACTATTCCATCCATGCTGCTTGCTCTTTATTATCGAAAACAGGAACAACAAATCATTTGAGCATATGGAGAAACGGACCCAAAAAAGTTAGACTTTTGGGTCCGTTATTTATTTTATGGATGAGAAAAAAAGACAGGCGATTCCGCCTGCCTAATTTCATTATTAAAGTCTTGTATCCCACTTATTGCACCAAACAAGTTCATTTGGTGTGCCGTGGAACTCAGATTCACCCATGATTTTGTCAACCACAGCTTTGATTGTGATATCTGTATCTTTGTATGCGTTAATATAGCATTTTACCATTGGTACATCTGTTAAATGCGTTGTATAGTTCAATGATACGAACACAGTTGGTACTTCATGTACATACCAAGGAAC
>CAJGCH010000304.1 GCA_904501845.1 uncultured Bacillaceae bacterium
CAGCAAGTTTTCCTGAATAATGGAGGAACTGAATATCATTATCTTAAAGCTGCGAATGATGATCCGCTTTTCATCGATTGTTTAGCCAGCATCCTTAGCCCCTATCTTGATGACTAAATATGAATACAATTTATGAGGCTGGGACATAATTTATAAACGATCCTGAAAGACGAACGATAGCTAAATAAATCTTAATAGACTTTGTTTCTTACTCATTAGTTTCATTGGAAGAACAAGTTCGTTCCATTGCACTGCAGCCACTCGCTTTCCGCGGGGAGGAAGCAGAGCCTCCTCGGCTACGCCTGCGGGGTCTCAGCCTTTCCTCTATGTCCCGCAGGAGTCGAGTGGCCGCAGCGAAATTCCACTGGTACTAATAATGATATACAATATGAACAAATCTATTAAAAGCATTAAAAAAACCAACCTATTAGACGAAATATTAATTAAAAATCGCCTGATAGTTCGGGTTTATTATTGACTGAAATACTTTTGTCCCAGCCTCATAATTGTTTAAACCAATATATGATTAAGACTTGGCCAACCATAGCCCACTTCCTGTAATTCCTTGCCTGAAATAATCAGCTTTTCCTTGATGAACGGCCTACCGCCTATAGATTCATAAAATCGCCTAGAAGGGTTTTCCTCAAGCACCCAAACCATCATATTCGAAATTCCCTGATTCCGCATTTCATTAGCCAATTCCTTCACCAGCTTCTTGCCAGCCCCTTTTCGTTGGCAGCTTTCCAAAAGATAGATGGCATAAAGCTCACCTTCATAAGAGACTTTCCCGCTCCGCTCTCTTCCACCGCTGATATAACCGATAATTTGGCCGTCCGCTTGTTCGGCAACAAAAACGATAGCCTCCGGATTCTCCAGAATCAAGCGCCACTGCCCCTCCCTTTTTGCAGGTGACATTTCCATTAAATATTTATCCGGCACAATACCTTTGTAGGTAGACCGCCAGCTTTCCACATTGACCGCTGCTATGTACGGAGCATCTGCCAGAGTCGCCTGCCGAATTCTCATCTTCCTCACTCCCGAAATAGTCATACGATAATCTTTTTTTTCATTTCGACATAACAAACGGAAAATCCTCCCTTTTCTTCTTTCAATCTTCCTGTATAATTTACAATATATAGAAAAATAGATTTTCATGTCTAATTCTTTTCCTCTATATAAAAGATGGATGGCTTTATGCAAATTAGCGGCTCTCTATTCAAAATGCTGAATAGACCCCTTCTTTCTTGCTATTTGACAGGTAGAAACGAGATTAAAGGAGACGTAAAGATGAGTGTTTTCAAGCTGGTTAAACAAAAATTATGTACTCATGAATGGCATCGTATTGGCCGAGAAGGCAGTCTAATCGTTGGAATCTATTGTCCGAAATGTGAAAAAGAAGAGCATGTTGCAGAGGAACGCTGGGAAGAATTAAAAGAAATTGAGAAGGTGCGCAAATCATACAAACAAGGCCATCAATAACAGCAAACAAAATAGCTTGACTTACCGCGGCAAATCAAGCTGTTTTGTTTGCTTCCTACTCACGCCTTGCGCTTTATAAAGCGATATATGCCAAGAATCGCATTAAACAATATATCCGAGATAACAATTCCGCAGGCAATGCCAATTGCGCAATAGCCGACATTCAGAAAACCCATAGCAGCTGCTTCATAATCATTTAAAGTTAAGTGACGAAAAGCCTGGAAAGCTGAAATGCCCGGCACAATCGGAACCAGTCCAGGCACATAAAACACGGTTAAGGGCATCTTGAAGATTCTGGCGGCAATTTGCCCAGCAAAGGCTAGCAGCAAGGAACAGACCACACTCGCTTGAAAAATTCCATATCCATTCGTGCTCAAGAGGATATAGCCCATCCACCCAAGCATTCCGACGATACCGCCCATTGGAATGGACTTCTTTGGCACATTGCAAATGATGGCAAATGAAATGGATGATAAGAAACTAAAAACCATATGAAATACGAGATTTAACATCCTAAATGACTCCTACTGTATGAAAATATAATAAACCGTCGCTATGCCCGTTCCAATCGACCCGGCAATAAAGATCCCCTCCACCAAACGGATGGAACCTGAAATATAATGCTTTGCCAAGATATCTCTTATGGCATTCGTGATGGCAATTCCCGGCACCAGGGGAGCCACTGTTCCAATCATGACAGAACTCAAATGGCTCCCTACCATGCCATTGACAAAAAAGGCAGCCAGACCGCCAAAAAAGGCAGCTATATATTCTGTGATAAATGGGATTTTCAAGTAACGATAGGCCAGTAAATAGGATAAATAACAAATCAAACCGCCAATCATGCTTGCCGGCAAGTCGATAAACGTTCCATTCATGATGAGCATGACGCTGCCGCTGAGGATTGCAGTAAAGAAAAATTTCATTGCGAGGGAATAGCCCATCTTTTCCTCATCTACCTCCTGAAGCTTTTCGTACACTTCTTCAATCGTGAGAAGCCCTTCAGTGAATAGCCTGGATATTTGATTCACTTTGGTGATTTTATCGAGATTATGGTCGCGATTATCAATACGGACAAAATTAGTATTGTTCATATCCGTTTTAACAAAAATCCCATTTAGAGTTATGTAGGTAAAGGTCTCGCGACTCCGTTCCACCCCGAGTGCTTTGGAGATCATCCTCTCCATCGTGTCCTCTACCCGGCTTGTTTCCGCTCCATTTTCGAGCATGATTTTGCCGGCCAGAAGACTGGCCTTTATTAAACAATCATTCCGGTTGGATGCCAAACGTATCACTACTCCGCTAATTAGTTTCGATTCTTCATTCATATATTGTACAATAATAGGCTGGAAATGCTAGACTCATTTTAAACTATTTATCATTAGCTGATATACTAGAAGATGATTTTATGTATGAACTCTCTTCTGAAGTTAGGAGGATTGAGAAGTGGAATTTATAGCCATTGATTTTGAAACAGCCAATCGGCAATTGAATAGCGCTTGTTCACTTGGCATCGTCTATGTGAACAATCATCAAATCATAGAAGAGAAGTATTTTCTCATTCAGCCGCCTTCCTTGAATTTCGACAGAAGGAATATAGCTGTTCATGGCATCACCCCAGAAGCTGTTATGGATGCCCCTAAATTTGATGAGGTTTGGAAAGCCATTGAACAAGACTTTCATGACACCATGGTCATTGCACATAATGCTTATTTTGATATGAGCGTTTTACACGCTTGTCTTCGGGAATATGGGATAACGGTCCCCGATTTGGCTTATTGCTGCAGCATCCCCATCTCTAACCGGGCGATCAAGGGACAGCGCGTCCGCAAATCACTTAAAGACCGTACCCGCTTTTTCGGTATTGATCTAAAAGAGCATCATAATGCCTTGGCTGATGCAAGAGCCTGTGCAGAGCTTGTCCTGAAAAGCATCGAAGCAAGCGGACAGCAATCCTTCCTTGATTATCTAGAAGCTCATCC
>CAJGCH010000305.1 GCA_904501845.1 uncultured Bacillaceae bacterium
CAAGAGTCCCGCTGCCATAACGGCTAAAAATTTTTTCATCTTGTCTCACTTCCTGCTCTCTAATTTTTCCTGACTATTACAAATTCGTTACATAATTACCAATTCCTTTCTTTTATTGCGATTTTTTTACGACAAGTTACTACATAGAGCGAGCGAAAATCTTCTTTTCTTTTGGCTTTTTAAGGAATGATGTTGTTTTTAATAACGTTAACAGCCCCAAAAAGAAACACCCCCTTGCCTTTTACAGACAAGGGGGTGTTTGAGCCTAACTAGGCTTTGATAATTTTGATGATTTCATCCTCAAGTACAGCCTTGAAGGCCTTTACCTCCGGATGATCAAAAATGGAATCAGCGATGGCATCTTCCAGTTTTTCTTGGATAACCCTGCGCAATGGTCGTGCACCAAATGCCGGGTTATAGCCTAAGTCAACTAATTTTCTCTTCACTTCCTCCGTGACCTTAAGAGATAATCCTTCCTCTTTAAGCATGCCTTCAAGCTCACCGAGCATTAGGTCAACGATTTGAAGCAAATCTTCTTTATCCAAGGAAGCAAACTGAATGATATTATCAAACCTGTTCAAGAACTCAGGTTTAAAGTATTGGCTGAGCTGTTGAAGGATATTGACTTCTTCTTCAACTGTATCAGCCGCAAATCCCACTTTATTAACTTTATCCAGTACTCCTGCATTGCTCGTCATAATAATGACTGTATCCTTGAAATTGACAGTGCGTCCTTGGCTGTCTGTCAAACGCCCATCATCAAGAATTTGCAAGAACATATGCATCACATCAGGATGAGCTTTTTCAATTTCATCCAATAGGATGATGCTGTATGGTTTACGGCGTACCTTTTCAGTTAATTGACCGGCTTCTTCATGGCCGACATAACCTGGAGGAGAGCCTATCAATTTAGACACGCTGTGTTTTTCCATATATTCGCTCATATCGAGACGAATCATAGAATCTTTTGTACCAAAGAGTTCCATAGCCAATGCTTTAGAAAGCTCTGTTTTACCCACGCCGGTAGGCCCTACGAATAAGAAGGAGCCGATTGGTCTGTTTTTGGCTTTCAAGCCTGCACGGCTGCGGCGTACGGCCTTTGCCACTTTCTCGACGGCTTCTTTTTGACCGATAACTTTCTTTTTAAGCTCAGCTTCCAGATTATTCATCCGTTTTGCTTCATCCTCTTGAAGCTTGCCGACAGGGATGCCCGTCTTCTCTTCGATAATGCTTTGAATATGATCGACTGTCACGACCGGTTTTTCTCCAGTACCGTCTTGAAGCATCTTTTCTATTTTTTCTTCTTCATCACGAAGCTTAGCTGCTTGTTCATAGGCTTCATTTCGAAGTGCCTCTTCTTTTTCTTTATGAATTTCAGCCAAGCGTTTTTGCGCTGTTTCTTCCTCAACTCCCTCGATGGTCAAGTTCAATCTTGAACCTGCTTCATCCATCAAGTCAATTGCCTTATCCGGTAGGAAACGATCCTGAATATAGCGATGTGAAAGCTCAACAGCTGCCGCTAAGGCTTCGTCCTTATACTCCACATTATGATAGGATTCATAACGTTCTTTTAGTCCTTGGAGAATGCGAAGCGCTTCCTCAGTAGTAGGCTCATCAACCTGAACAGGCTGGAAACGACGCTCCAATGCTCCGTCTTTCTCGATCTGGCGGTATTCATTCAATGTTGTCGCACCGACTAGCTGCAATTCACCACGGGCCAATGCCGGTTTCAAGATATTCCCTGCATCCATGGATCCTTCTGCTGATCCAGCACCAACAAGCTGATGGATTTCATCAATGAATAAGATGATATTCTTCCGTGATTGCAGCTCAGAAATCAGCTGTTTCATTCTTTCTTCAAATTGACCGCGGATTCCTGTGTTGGAGACGAGAGATGCGACATCCAACAAATAGACTTCTTTCGTTTTCAGTTTTGCCGGTACATTTCCTTCTGCAATCTTCAGCGCCAGCCCTTCTGCAATCGCTGTTTTACCTACACCAGGCTCACCAATTAGGACTGGGTTGTTTTTCGTACGCCTGTTTAAGATCTCAATGACACGCTTTACTTCCTTATCACGGCCAATGACCGGGTCAATGAGACCTGCTTTGGCATTTTGTGTGAGATTACGGCCATATTGGTCAAGCAATCCCCCACCTCTGCTACCTTGAGCGGTTTGAGGTGGCTCTTGAGCTCGCTGTTTTTGACCAGGCATTTGAAAGCCGCCTTGGCTGAAATCATTTGAAAATGGGTTAAAGGAAAACGGATTCATTGCGTTCATATCCAGCCCGTTCATCTTCGTCCCTAATTTTTGTCGTTCTTCTTTATAGCATGAAGAGCACAAATGATGGTTTTCATGATGACCATTGATGCGGAGCTGCATTTGAATTGTAGCTTGGTTTTTTTGGCATTTTTCACATAACATATGTGACTCCTCCTCTAAATTTGTTTTAGTTTGATGATAAAAATGAATTAATCAATGAATTAACAATAAAATTGTTTTAACCGGTTTTAAACCAGTTACGTTAATTTAAGTTGGTCAATATCTGACTTTGACTATATTTGACCTATGACTTTATTATACTCTGACCTTTTTTGACTTTCAAGTATTTCGATTTATTTTATCCAGTCTTTTCATCTGTGGCTTGGAAATATCGATGTCACTATTATCAAACCTGATTCAAAACCTAACTGATAGACCATTAATTTAAATCAGCGGTCAAATGAAATCCATTTTTTGTTACAATTGGAGCAGGAAAATGAAAGGAGGAAATATCTTGAAACAGCAGAAAGAGTTTTATCCGATTATTTTGACGTTCTTTCTTTTCTTGTCTGCGTTCTTTGTTTTCTTTTTCATTAATGGACGGATATTTCAAAATATAAGTTTATGGATTCCTGTTTCGCTATACTTTTTGATAGATATTGGGTTTGTGATCGCCATTATTTTAGGAATCAGATCTCCTAACAGCACCGTAAAAATATTCAGTATCCTTTCAAATATTGCTTTAATGGTCCCATTATCCATTGGGTTATTTCTGTTGCTGCTGGCAAACGGTCTTTCCGAACCATAACAATACGATACAGGGCTGATGAGCAAAAAAAAGCCTTGCATGAAATCTCCATGCAAGGCTTGTATCTTATCTATTATTAATTTGTGACGGGTTCTTTTGTCTGTTGATTGCGAATGGTGGCTTGTGCGGCCGCTAGTCTTGCCAGCGGAACACGGTATGGCGAGCAGCTGACATAATCAAGCCCTGTCTTATAGCAGAAATCAATTGAAAGCTTCTCTCATCCATGCTCTCCGCAAATGCCGGTTTTTAAATCCGGTTTTGTCTTTCTTCCTAATTGGACGCCCATTTCCACCAATTTACCTACCCCGCCTTGGTCAAGGACAGCGAATGGGTTGTCAGGCAATACCTTTTCTTCAATATAAGTTTGCAGGAATTTCCCTTCCGCATCATC
>CAJGCH010000306.1 GCA_904501845.1 uncultured Bacillaceae bacterium
TCTTATATTTTATATTTCAAGTGGTTCATGGTTGATTATGCTATCTTTCATGAAGTGCAGGCACCTATTTTCGGCATAATGGGCGAGACTCCTGCGGGAAAAGCAAGCAAATCGAGACCCCGCAGTGCGAAGCGCGAGGAGGCTTGATGCTTGCCCGCGGAAAGCGAGCCCATTCTGCCGAAAATAGCTTTCACCTAATGATTGAATACAAGAGCATTAAAAAACCAGGTCTGCTATGGTTCTTTTTTTGCATAAATTCAACCGAAACAGCACAAACTAAAAATTTTTTCAGGCCTCATGTATATATTTTCTGAAAAGTGTTCAGAATGATGGCAGAGGTGATGAAAATGAGAGAGGAAGAAAAGAAGCGATCTTCTCAATCGTCAAAATGGAAAGGTATCACTAAGAAGCGTTGGTTCCTGCCAGCCATCTATATTACGAGTGCGGCCGTCCTTTTGACAGGTATTTTAGTGTATCAAGCAAGTGATGATGAATTCACGAAAGAGCCATCTGAAACAAGACAGAACATAACAAGCGAAAAAACAGAGCCATCCATTGAAGTAAACAATTCACTCGAAACATTTACGATCCCAATGGCAGAAGCTGAATCAGCTGTCATCAAGAAGGAATTCTATGATGTCAATGGTGATACGAAGCAGCAAGAGGCATCACTCGTTTTTTATAATAATACGTATCAGCCAAACACAGGCATTGACTATGCCATGAAAGATGGCAAAGAATTCGAAGTCATCGCATCCATGAGCGGAAAAGTTACATCTGTTCAAGAAGATGCCTTGCTCGGAAACAGCGTTGTCATCGAACACGATAAAGGCATGGAAACGCATTATTCTTCTGTAACAGACATCGAAGTTAAAGAGGGCGAAACAGTGAAGCAAGGCGAGGCAATCGCGAAAAGCTCAACTAGCGGAATTAACGCTGAAGCTGGAAACCACGTTCACTTTGAAGTCAGGAAAGACAATGTAGCCGTCAATCCATTAGACTATCTCGACAAACCATTAAGTTCATTAAAAGCTGACCAAACAACTGAAGAAGAAAAAGCAGCTGATCAAGAAGATGAAAAAACCAACACAAACGAAGATAGCGGCAACAAGGAAAATGGAGAAGAAACAGGTAATTAATTGTCATAATACCCTTGGGCATTTGCCCAGGGGTATTTTTTCGACGGATTCCAGCTATTTCTCGGGAAATATTCTAATTTTATTTCGGCGGGTAGGTGAATGCCTGCAATTCCTGTCAGGAGCGGGCATATGATTTAACAGCTCGTTCGACGGAAAAGAGCGGTGTTATCTTGTCCTTATTGTGGATTTTGTGCATAAACATGGAACCAAGCTAATAAACTGTTACAAACCTGTATCAGAGGGAGAGGGCTCTCGAGGTGAGAATCGTTCTATTCTATAGTGATCTAAGAAGCGTTGACACTCTGTCTACATGAGCATTCATTTTACGATATAAGCCGCGAGTCTCTTCTCGTACTTCTCTTATTACAAATAGGGAGGGCGAGTAAATTGCACGATTACATCAAAGAAAGAACTATCAAGATTGGAAAGTATATCGTGGAAACAAGAAAAACTGTTCGCGTAATCGCGAAGGAGTTTGGGGTATCCAAAAGTACTGTCCATAAGGATTTGACGGAGCGACTGCCTGACATAAATGCAGAGTTGGCCAATGAGGTGAAGGAGATTCTTGATTATCATAAATCAATCAGGCATCTGCGCGGCGGAGAGGCGACAAAGCAAAAGTACCGTAAGGCAGAGGAAGAGCCGGTTCAATGAGGCTGGATGAATAGGAATGTTGAGGGCCGGTTTGTCGGCCTTTTTATTATGGAGAGAAGACTAAGGGCATCTGACGAAAGCTAAAATGAGATATCCACATGTGGATAAATGCCAGTCATCAAAAATCAAGCAAAAAATAGATCGTTAGTCCCGCTTATCATAATTTATTATGTAAAACAACTCCTGAAATTGCTTTTCTACCCTAAATAGACCAAATTTTTATGTTAAAAGTTCCTTTTATTCAACAAAATATGATAAAATTCTTAATTAGTACAGATGTAGGAAACAGTGAGTGTTTTCTTGAGGAGGATTAATTCGTTTATGTTTTCGAGAGATATTGGGATCGATTTGGGTACGGCTAATGTGCTGATCCATGTGAAGGGAAAAGGGATCGTTTTAAATGAGCCCTCTGTTGTTGCGATTGATAAGAATACTAATCGAGTGCTGGCTGTTGGAGAAGAAGCACGCCGCATGGTTGGACGTACACCGGGTAACATCATCGCGATTCGTCCATTGAAGGATGGCGTCATTGCGGATTTTGATGTAACAGAATCCATGCTGAAGTATTTCATGAACAAACTGGATGTGAAGGGTTTACTCACAAAGCCTCGCATTCTTATTTGCTGCCCGACAAACATCACGAGTGTTGAGCAGAAGGCTATTCGTGAAGCTGCAGAGAAGAGTGGCGGCAAGAAGGTCTATTTGGAAGAAGAGCCTAAGATCGCCGCGATTGGAGCGGGTATGGATATCTTCCAGCCGAGCGGAAACATGGTTATTGATATCGGCGGCGGAACAACAGATATAGCCGTTCTTTCTATGGGTGACATTGTAACGTCTGCATCCATTAAGATGGCCGGAGACAAATTCGATGCCGAAATTTTGAATTACATTAAACGCAAATATAAACTTCTAATCGGTGAACGTACGGCAGAGGATATCAAAGTGAAAGTAGCTACTGTATCCAAGGGAACCCGTAATGAGACAATCGAGGTGCGCGGCCGTGATATGGTGAATGGACTTCCTAGAACGATTACCGTTAATTCTGAGGAAATTGAGGAAGCCCTGCGTGAATCCATCTACGTGATTGTTCAAGCGGCTAAGACGGTCCTAGAGAATACACCTCCTGAATTATCTGCGGACATTATCGATCGAGGAATCATCTTAACAGGCGGCGGTGCTTTGCTTCATGGTATTGAGCAGCTGATGGCTAACGAACTTAAGGTTCCTGTCATCATTGCAGAAAATCCAATGGATTGTGTGGCAATTGGTACAGGCCTTATGCTTGAGAACATCGACAAAGTGACACGACGTAAACTAGTTTAATCAATCCTTTAAGACCTGGCTTCGCTGATGCCGGGTCTTTTTTGTTTATATTATGCCGATTGAGACTGGATGAGAATGGAGGTTTCATCCAAGCTTAAGGTCAGAGAGCTTCCCCTTAACGCCTGAAGGTCATATTACGGAGAATGGACTATGGGGTGCCAGCACACAAGGAGAGCTCTAATAAGGAAAGAGAGACTCTCTAACGCTTGAATGACAGGGAGACTTCTCCGGTGCGATGAGACGGAGTGAGCTGATGACAGGATGCCGGACGTTTGAGGCGAATCAAAAGATAATCCAGGCATATGATAAAAGCATGGATAAAA
>CAJGCH010000307.1 GCA_904501845.1 uncultured Bacillaceae bacterium
AGGGGCCATTGATATTGTGCTCGGGGAGGTTGATGGGTGATGGTGCAGGATTTACTGACATCGGCTCCAAGCCTTGGGACATTTGCTTTCTTTTTTATCGCGGCGGTTGTGCTCCTGTTCATTATTTTAGGCTTTGTCACATTCGCGATTTTAGCGGAACGGAAGGTGATGGGCTATATGCAGCTCCGCCATGGCCCAAATCAGCTTGGAGGTCCATTCGGACTGCTGCAAACAGTGGCTGATGTTATGAAGCTCTTACTCAAGGAGGATACAGTGCCTGCCATGGCCGATAAGCCGCTCTTCAAACTTGCTCCAATGATTGCCTTTGCGCCGGCGATGATGGTGGTCGCGGTCCTGCCGTTTACGGATAAGCTCCAATTCGCCGACCTTGGCGTGGGACTCCTCTATTATATAGCGGTCTCAAGTCTATCCACTGTCGGCGTGCTCGCCGCCGGCTGGGCCTCCAATAATAAATACTCGCTCCTTGGGGGCATGCGGGCAGGGGCACAGATGATTTCCTATGAGGTACCGCTCGTGATGTCCGTCATCGGTGTCGTTCTCTTGAGCGGAAGCCTGAATTTGAATGAGATTGTCGCTGGGCAGGAGGGGCTTTGGAATATTATTAAGCAGCCAGTCGCCTTCGTCATCTTTTTCATTGCGGCGGTCGCAGAGCTAAATCGGGTGCCTTTTGACCTGTCTGAGGCTGAATCTGAACTCGTCGCCGGTTTCCATGTGGAGTACTCTGGGTTTCGCTGGGCATTCTTCATGCTGTCGGAGTATGTGTACATGTTCGCGATGGCGGCGCTCACGGTCGTTTTATTCCTTGGCGGCTGGCACCCGCTGCCGTTTCTCGATGTGATACCAGGGGCGATTTGGTTTGCGCTGAAATGGTTTGCCGTAACCTTCTTCCTCATCTGGGTGCGAGTCACCTTGCCGCGTCTAAGAGCAGATCACTTAATGGAGTTTGGCTGGAAGGTGCTCTTGCCGCTTGCCCTTGTAAACATATTCGTGACGGCCTTGTTTTTGAAAATCATGTAAGGGAGGATATCCTATGCTCGGTTTAGTCAAAGGCTTAAAATATACGCTGAAAAACTTAACGAAGGATAAAGTGACCTATGATTATCCAAATGAGCCGATCATGCTTCCGGACCGGTTCCGCGGCATCCAGAAATTTCACCCAGAAAAGTGCATCGTCTGCAATCAATGCGTGAACATCTGTCCGACAGATTGCATTCACCTCACCGGCAAGAAGCATCCAGACGCGACAAAAAAGGGGAAGAAAATCATCGATACGTATGATATCAATTTTGAGATTTGTATTTTATGTGATTTATGCACGGAGGTTTGTCCGACCGAGGCCATCGTGATGACGAATAATTTTGAGCTCGCCGAGTACAGCCGGGATGAATTGTTCAAGAATCTCCAGTGGCTTGACGAGAATGATGAAAATATTCGAAAGGTGAATCAGCAATGAGCGGAGAAGTCATCGCGTTTATGATTTTAGGGTTCATGGCCGTCGCTGGGGCGGTGATGATGATTAATTTAACGAAGGTCATGCATATGATGATTGCACTTGTGCTGACCTTCGTGAGTGTGGCTGGCATCTTTCTGCTTCTGTCAGCGGAATTTGCGGCTGTCGTTCAAATCATGATTTACTCTGGTGCCATCACGATTATTATGCTCTTTGGCATCATGCTGACCAATCATCAAGATGAGAGTCCATCAAAGGTTCGCCCGCTCGGCAAGGCGATAATTCTCTTGGGGATTCTCGGCTTTGCCGCCGTGGTGTATGCCGGTATTTATAATCTTGATTTTGGTACTGAGTCAGCACGGCTGCATGCCGATAATACGGAGAAGATTGGGATCTCGATTTTCAGTGAGTATGTCATCCCTTTTGAGCTCTTGTCCGTGCTGCTTCTTGTCGGACTGGTCGGCGCCATCGTTCTTGCCAAAAAGGATGAAAAGGAGGAGGGGGATTCATGAGCACGGTACCGCTTCCGGCCTATTTGACACTGGCCTTGGTTTTATTTTGCATTGGATTGTATGGAGCCTTGACGAAACGGAATATGATCATGGTCCTCATCTCGATTGAATTGATGCTGAATGCCGTCAATATCAATCTCATCGCCTTCAGCAAGCTCGGGCCCGCCCCGTCCATTGATGGGCAGGTATTCGCCTTGTTTGTGATTGCCGTTGCAGCGATTGAGGCAGCTGTCGGGCTGGCGATCCTGTTTGCTTTGTACCGCAACCGCAAGACCGTCAATGTCGATGAGATGAATAAGCTGAACCATTCTAGTTAGAAGGGGAAATGTATACATGATGGAGTTTGTGTGGGTCATCCCGCTAGTTCCCCTGCTGTCATTTTTGATTTTATTGCTCTTCGGCAAGCGGATGAAGAATTTGAGTCCCTATATCGGAACCGGCCTGTTGGCCTTGACTTTTATCTTCGCTGCTGTCATCCTCGCTGAGCGCATTGATTCCCCGACATACCGGGCCACATTTGAGTGGCTGAAGGTAGGGGATATTCACCTGGCAGCAGGTGTCGAGGTCAATCAATTAAATGCATTGATGCTTGTGATCGTGTCACTTGTCAGTGTGCTTGTACATATGTATTCCATCGGTTATATGAAGGGGGATGGGCGCATTGCGACCTTTTATGCCTATTTGGGCTTGTTCACCTTCGCGATGCTCGGTCTCGTCCTTTCGCCGAATCTTCTCCAGCTCTATGTGTTTTGGGAGCTCGTCGGCTTAGGTTCCTTCCTCTTGATTGGGTTTTACTTTTATAAGGAATCCGCGCGTGATGCCGCGAAGAAAGCATTCATCATGACGCGTATCGGGGATGTCGGGCTATTGATCGGGATTATTCTCTTATTCTGGCAGACTGGCAGCTTTGAAATGGGCGTCATATTCGCCCAAGTAGAGGCTGGAGCTATATCAGATGGAATGATTACCTTAACCGCTATCCTCATCTTCATTGGTGCCATCGGTAAATCGGGACAGTTCCCGCTTCATACCTGGCTTCCGGATGCGATGGAAGGGCCGACGCCGGTGTCTGCCCTCATTCATGCAGCAACCATGGTGGCAGCGGGGGTGTACCTCGTTGCGATGATGTTCCCGCTCTTTCTCGCCAGTGAAGCGGCGTTGCTGACGGTGGCAGTCATTGGTGCCTTTACGGCCATTTTTGCAGCCTTGATCGCGATTGGCCAAAATGATATTAAGCGCATATTAGCTTATTCAACGGTCAGCCAGCTTGGCTACATGATGCTTGCCCTAGGATCGGCCGGTTATGTCGCAGGGGTATTCCATCTGACGACACATGCCTTCTTCAAGGCGCTCTTATTCCTGGCCGCAGGCAGCGTCATCCATGCCGTGAAGACGCAGGACATCCTCAAGATGGGCGGGTTATTTTCGAAGCTG
>CAJGCH010000308.1 GCA_904501845.1 uncultured Bacillaceae bacterium
GACGCCAACTTGTCCAGTATGCCTATATATGAAATGTACTCTGTACGATTTCAGGTTGCAGACTCCCTGTCAATTTAGTTGGATGTCAAACTGCCTATTTTTATCAGTGAATAGCCCAGCAAACCAGTATAGTATGCATTTATATAATGCAGTGCTTGCCATTCTGCAAAATTTGTTCCTTATTTTTGAGCTGCTTTATTAAGGAGCTTGGCTATTGCTTTTCGGGTTGCCCTGGATCATTTGTATAATGGAAATCCATTTTATTAAATCTGTATCCTGATATGGAGTCTTACTGATTCACATATTGTTAATCGACTTATCTAATGGGAATAATATGACATCTTTAACAAAACAATCTGATTAACTAAAGAATGATAAACGATATCGTTGTTTTAGAACCCCCTTAAAATCCATATCAATAATGGATGTATATCTTTCCTGACGTTTAGTGCATGTACCCTTGGAAAAGCGTTTATGGCGTACTTTAATTTATATGAATCGAAACGACAAAATGTGTAAGAACCCTCTGAAAATAGAGTATTGCCTATCCAGCCTCACAGAAACGCCTCCGGCATAATAACCTTCTTAAAACGATTACTCCTAAAGTGGGAAACGGGCGAAATAATGAAACAATGCGGGATGTGACAATGGATTAACTTTTTTGCAGGGGTACTGATGGAAAACCAGTGTGAGAATTACCGTTATTTAATACATAAAGGAAACCTAAGGGAGCAGCTATGATAATGTCCAATTAAAACCAAAGCAGATTCCCTGATTTTTTCTTCATCCCTTTTTCCCCTCTCTTGTCATGCAAAATGGCTCCGTTTGGTGGATTGATTCATCGAGAGCCACTAATCATCGCCTCTAACGCAAATCCTCTTGTTTCCTTCAGAGTACCAATGTGCTCGGAAAATTCTTCATGCGCTAACTAATCTATCCAACTAATGAACAAGCATTTTAACAAGGTAATTAGCAAAGGAATAGATATTTATGCGACGTTGTTAATTCGCTCACCAATGTCAAAAGACAAATATACAATCTTGTGATTAACGTTGGATCTGCTCTGTCCAAATGGATAGGGAGTTTTTTCATACTAATGAATGTTCGCTCTTTTGTTATAATTAAGATATTGATTGAGAGGGGGCTGAATTTTTGGGTACAAAGAGAATTCTAGCAGGCTTAATGTTTTTATTTCTATTAATAGCAGCAGGGTGCAGTGATGATTCAGTTAAGCCGGAAAGCCGGTTAACGGATTATGTGAAGCTGTGGAATGAGCAGAAATTTGAAGATATGTATACGGATTATCTGACAGCTTCCACAAAGGAAACCTTCAAAAGTGAGGATTTCGTCGATCGGTATGAAAAGGTTTATAGCGATCTTGGCATCTCGGATTTAGAGGTGAAAACGGCTTTTGAAGGGGAACAGGACCATAAGGATAAAGAACAGGTTACCCTGCCGATTAAGGTCAAGATGAACTCCATTGCGGGTGAAATTGAGTTTGATAAGGAAGTAGAACTGAAGAAAGAAACACGTGATGATGAGGAAAACTGGTACATTGATTGGGATACGACCTTCATTTTTCCTGATTTGAAGAAAGATGAGAAGATTGGCATTGATTCTGCGAAAGCTCAGAGGGGTGAGATTTTTGACCGCAATGGGAAAGGTCTTGCCATAAACGGGACAGCCCAGCAGGTCGGAATCGTGCCTGAGCAATTTGATGAAGCAAAGAAGGCAGAGGTCGCGAAAATCCTTGACAATTCGACCGAATACATCGATAAACAATTGAATCAAAGCTGGGTGGAGCCGGCCCTCTTTGTGCCAATCCAGAAAATTGCTAAGGATGACAAGGAGCGAATCGATAAGCTAAAAGCGATAGACGGAGTCCAGTTCCGCGAAACGGCCGTGCGGGAATATCCTTATAAAGAAAGCGCCGCGCATCTGACGGGTTATGTCGGAACGATTACCGCAGAAGAGCTGGAGAAGCATAAGGATAAGGGATACTCCGCAAGCAGTGTCATAGGGAAGCGGGGGCTGGAGGAGTTATTAGAGGAACAGCTCCGCGGAAAGGACGGCTATACGATTTATATTAATCGGGAGGAGCCGGCCGTCATTGCGAAATCGGAGCCAGAGGACGGGCAGGACATCAAGTTAATGATTGATGCGGAGTTACAGAAAACAGCCTTCTCTAATATGAAGGGAGTGGCCGGCACGTTTTCAGCTGTCCAGCCTGAAACAGGGGATGTGCTTGCCTTGGTAAGCTCGCCATCCTTTGACCCCAATGACTTCATTTTAGGAATGAGCTCTGAAAACTATGCCAAGCTAGAGGGAGATGCGAAGCAGCCTCTGTTGAACCGCTTCTCCGCGACATTCTCGCCAGGGTCATCCATTAAGCCGCTTATAGCGATGATTGGACTGAATTCCGGTACACTCGACCCTGATAAGACAATCAGCGTATCAGGGCTGAAATGGACGAAGGGGGAAGAATGGGGCAATGCGTCCATCACTCGTGTAACCGATCCGAAAAGACCTGTTGACCTAGAAGCAGCCCTGCAGTATTCCGATAATATTTATTTCGCCCAAACGGCTTTGGCCATCGGGGAAGAAAACATGATTAGCGGTCTGCAAGAATTGGGAGTAGGGGAAGAAGAGTTCCCTCTTGAATACCCGATTAGGGCTTCACAGATCTCAAATGATGGGAAGCTTTCAGACAGCAAGCTTCTTGCTGATACCGGATACGGGCAAGGGGAGGTTCTGATGAGCCTAGTCCACCTGGCTTCGCTCTATGGCGGAATCGTCCAAGACGGAACACTAATGAAGCCGCGTTTATTCGATACGACAGAAGCATCCGTCTGGAAAGACTCTATCACTTCAAGTGAAAACGCAGCCTTGTTGAAGAAGGATATGCGCAAGGTTGTCACAGATGGAACCGCGACAGCCGCGAAATCTGACAAATTCGCCCTGGCAGGGAAGACCGGAACTGCGGAACTAAAGAAAAGCCAGGAAGAAAAAGGGCAGGAGAATGGTGTGTTTGTCGCCTATGATCAAAACAACCCGAATGCTGTTATGTCCATCCTGGTGGAAAATGTTCAGGATGAAGGCGGCGGCAAGGCTGTGCAGAAAATGGTTTTGAATACATTTGAAAAATGGAATGCTAAAGATTGAATGGGCACTCTATAAAGTGGACAGCTTGTCTGCTTTATAGGGTGTTTTTTAATGAAGAGTTTTGTAAAAGTTAAAATGAGTTTTTAAGCAATTAACAACATAATAGACTAATAAAAAATTAATTTGTTCTGTTTCGGTTAAATAACAAATAGTTTTAAATACGCAGAATACTTTATTTTGCCAAGTAAATATCCAGAGGTTAATGGTTATGCCCGCATAACAAATAATCCGAGTGATATTCAAA
>CAJGCH010000309.1 GCA_904501845.1 uncultured Bacillaceae bacterium
CCAGCGTTCGTCCTGAGCCAGGATCAAACTCTCCGAAAGATGTTTGATCTAGCTATAATTTAAAACATTGACGAGAGTTAAACTCTCAAATTTTAAGACTTGCTTAGCGTTTCGTTTTGTTTAGTTTTCAAAGAACAATCTGTCGCATTGGCGACTTTTATATTATATCAAGATAACTTATTTGTTGTCAACAACTTTTTTAAAGTTTTTTCGAACCGTTTATCCTTTCAGGATAACTTCGTTCGTGACAACGTATATAAATATATCAGCATTCCACCCAGGAGTCAATGCTTTTTTTCATATTTTATTTCAACATTTTCAAAGCCCTCTGATACTTGATTTTATCAGCTTCTGAAGCGATTCTATCAAACAGTCCGCAAAGAATTCGATAACGCTCTTCCATAGATTTTCTCACTACTTCTCTTCCCCTTCTCCTTTCCATTTCAAAAAGGAGTTCATCTAATTCTGCCTTTAAGAGCAGATTCATTTCTTCCGCTTCCTTCGATGTAATCATAATCCCAATCACGACCCATCCCCTCCCTTTTATCCGCTTCATACATCATTGTCACATTTCTGTTATTTATACAAGCCTGCAGTTATATTTGTCCACATCAACCAATACATTATTATGAGTAAATATGGACGAGGTGAAAACATGATGCCCTTCTTTTTTGTCACAAATATACGCAAAGGAAAACAATTGCTCCTGCTGGTCATTATCGCATTCTTTACCGCGCTGTTTTTTTACGTCGAGTTTATGGCGGTATCCCCCTCCTTTTCCATTAAAGGCGATCCAAAGATCATCTACAAAGGAGAAAAAGGGGTGGCTTTAACCTTTAACATTGGCTGGGGGGATGAGAAAGCAGAAGGCATTCTAAGAACACTGAAACAGGAAAAAGTCAGTGCGGCGACCTTCTTTCTATCTGGCTCTTGGGTGGAAAGGCACCCCCATATCGTTAAGCAAATTGTGGACCAAGGTTATGAGATTGGATTGCTCGGCTATTCTTATAAGGATTATACAGAGCTTGAAGAGGGAGAAATTCAAGCAGATATCCAAAAGGGGCAGGAAGCATTCCGGAAAGCCGGGATCAAACGCGCCACTCTCCTGCGCACTCCTACCGGTGATGTGGACCGGCGTGTTCTGAAGATTGCCGAAAGACAGCAGATGAGCGTCATTCACTGGAGCATTAACTCCATGGATTGGAAGAACCCAGGGACATCCGTTATCGTCGATAATGTATCACACGCCAAGAAAGGGGACATCGTTCTTTTGCACGCGTCAGATGCAGCTATACAAACAGAAAAAGCAATCCCTCTCATAAAGAAGGAAATCGACCAGAAGCATCTGAAGCTCTTGACGGTGTCCGAACTGGTCTCAAATTCTGATTCCACTAGTCAGGAAATCACCAATAAGTCGTTTCTCTTTAAAGGGACCGGCATGCTGATTGATGTAACACGGCTGGAATATTAAAAAAAGCCCCCTCTAAAAACAGAGGGGGCTTTACTCTCAAGATTGCGCTGCCTTCGTCTTTGCTATCCTTTTTCTCTCTTGTCTTTCCTTCGCTGCCTGCTCACTCTTCTCATGATACTTAGGAAGGATTAATAATTGATAAGCATTGCAAACAAGAAGAGGTGTAAGCATATAGTACATCCATGCCTGCTCATTTACCCTAAGGACGGGAAACCATTCAATGACCGTCACCACGACCATAAAGAATAACGCCGGGATAAACGCATGCCGGTTTGTCTGCTTAACCTTTACAGCTCCGACCACCAGCCCCACGGCTAATAAAAGAATTGGATATCCTATGAAGGAAGAGAGATCCTCGTTCTCTCCAGCAAAAAAGACAAACCGCAAGTAAGCCAAGTCTGCCAAAACAATGATGACCAATACAAGCTGGACCGCATTCCAAAGGAAACTCGACTTAAAGATCGAAAGACCCAATCGATGCACTGTCAGATACGCAAAAAAACACATCTGACTGACAACACTAAAGATAAATCCTATACCCATAAGCCAGAGAAAACTTGCAAAAAGGCCCAATAGGGATTGTGATTGAAAGTCCTCCCAAGCCACAACTAAGCCAACGACCCCTGCGGTAACTCCGCCAATCAACAATGTATTGATAAATAACTTCACCCAGTAACGACTACTCATGCTCCCCCACCCTCTATATATGTTCTTCTAAATTGTACCAATCGACTTTTCAAAAATCTATTATTTCCGCCATACATGTATATTTTTCGCTTTCTGCTCCATATTATCTATGAAGATTTTTACGATAAAGGAGGATAGCCATATGTATAAGAAAGTTTTAAGTATCGCAATTGCCTGCTGCAGCATTACATTTGCCTCAGGCTGCAGCGAAGGTAAAGAAGAAATAAATGCAGATTCCTATTCAGATGAGAAAAAGATGATTATCGACCTCCTTAAGACCGATGAAGGGAAGAAGGCCATCCAAGAAGCGCTCGCAGATGAGGACGTGAAGGCTGAGCTCATCATGGACCAGGAGACTGTTACACAAACAATCGAGAAGACGCTGACCTCTAAAGAGGAAATGCAATTTTGGAAGGAGGCTTTCAGTGATCCGGAATTCGTCAAGGCCTTGGCAAAAGGCATGAAATCCTCTCATACAGAGATTTTAAAGGATTTGATGAAAGACCCTGAGTATATCTCCAGATTGACAGATGTCTTAAAGAGCGCTGATATGCAAAAGGAATTCATCAGCATTCTAAAAGAAAAGGATGTGCGCAAGGAAATTAAAACCCTTGTGACAGAGACCCTTGAAAATCCTCTTTATCAAGAACAAATCAGTGATATCCTTCTAAAGGCAGCAAATGAGAAATCATCAAAAAAAAGCGGCGGCGGCTCACAGTCCGGCGCATCCGAGCCTTCCCAGTAAGTCTAGCTGCTCCCTTAATTTTTGCAGGATTAAAAAGGCCGTCCCCATACCGGGACAGCCCCCTGCTCTCATTATTTCCCTGCAATCTTGGTGATTTTCTCAGCCATTTCAGTAAAGATTTCACCTGTCGGGTGATCCTCAGCATAGATTGAAGGGGCAAATTCTTCATCATTCCAATCCGGCTGCCCTAATGGCAGCTTGCCAAGAAGCTCCGCCTCAAGTTCATCAGCCAGCTTCTCGCCGCCTCCCCTTCCGAAGACATATTCCTTCTCGCCAGTAGCCTTGCTTTCGTAATAGGACATGTTTTCGATAACACCGATTACTTCATGGTTTGTACGAAGCGCCATGGCGCCAGCCCTAGCTGCTACGAATGCTGCCGTTGGATGAGGAGTCGTTACGATAATCTCCTTACAAGACGGGAGCATGGAATGCACATCCAGTGCTACATCTCCCGTTCCTGGAGGAAGGTCAAGAAGCAGATAATCAAGCTC
>CAJGCH010000310.1 GCA_904501845.1 uncultured Bacillaceae bacterium
AAGCGGAGAATCAATCTCTTGTCCTCTGAAGTAGCGGCAAAAATCTTTACCTTCCCCTCAACAATCAGGTACATATACTTCATTTCTTCGCCCTTAAGGCAAATGACATCTCCTTTTGGAATATGAACCAGACTGAAATCATCCTTATGCATTGTCGAGAATATTTCCCTTAAGCCGAATTTATCTAAATATGATGATATTTCCTTCTCTGTTCCAATCATGCTGTATAATCCACCTGTTTCTATATTGTTGATTAATGTCAGTATAAATCGAACGGCGGATGAGGGTAAACGGTCAACTATTGCCAAATTAACTGTTTGATATTTCATTCTAATTTTGCTATTTTGAATTAATTCAGTTAGGACATATGTCCTTGTTCACCACATATTATCCCCTTTATTATTCAATAAGGCCAGCAAGCACTGGCCATTAAACAAAACAAAATAATTGAGGGGAAGAATTTCTGTGAGTATTATTATTGCTCTTATAGGCATTGGTCTTTTATTAGGAACTGCCTATTTGATGTCCAATGACAAAAAGAACATTAACTTCAAAGCGGTTGGCATCATGTTGGCTTTCCAAGCCGTATTAACTGCATTACTTCTAGGCACATCTGGCGGCTTGAAAGTAATCGATACCATCGCGTCATTTTTCAACACACTTTTAAGCTATGCTTCTGAAGGCATTGACTTTGTTATTGGCGGTTGGATTCCCGAAGGCGGTTCTCCATTCTTCGTAAATGTCCTTATGCCAGTCGTCTTTACTTCTGCATTATTATCTTTATTAACGCACTTGAAAGTATTGCCTTACTTAATTAAGATTATTGGCGGCTTCATCTCAAAAATCACTGGTTTGCCGCAGATTGAAAGCTTTAACGCTGTTAACTCTATGTTCTTCGGTCAATCAGAGGCTGTTCTTGCTATTAAATCAGCGATCAACAACTTAGACAAAAATCGACTATTCGTTGTTTCAACATCTGCGATGGCCAGCGTATCTGCAGCCCTTATCGCCTCCTATATGGCCATGCTCCCTGCAAAATACGTATTAATCGCAGCGGTTCTGAACGTGTTCAGTGCCTTGATTGTATCTTCTATCATCACTCCGGTAAAAGCAACAGAAGAAGACAGGGAAATCGTTATTGATGATATGATTCACACGAAAAACGTCTTTGATGCAATTGGTACCGGTGCGCTAGACGGCGGTAAAGTAGTCCTTGTCGTAAGTGCAATGCTTATTGGATACTTAAGCTTGCTTGCCTTATTGAACGGTATGTTTGACAGCCTGGTTGGCATGGATTTAACGACTATTGTCGGATACATCTTCTCCCCTATCGCATTCTTGATGGGGATTCCAGCGGATGAAATCCTGCAGGCTGGTTCTATTATGGGAACAAAGATGGTTTCGAACGAATTCGTTGCCATTCTTGATTTCCAACCGATGATGGGTCAAGTTTCTGAGAAAACACTCAGTATCCTATCTACATTCTTGATGTCATTCGCTAACTTCAGCTCAATCGGAATCATTGCAGGTGCCGTTCAAGCTATCAACGGTGCAAAAGCAAAAGAAGTAAGCTCATTCGGATTAAAAATGCTAGTGGTTGCGACGATGGCTTCCATCCTATCTGCAACACTTGTAGGTTTATTTAACTAATATCACTCTAGATGGCGGGATTTTCCCGCCATCTTTTTTTCATGAAAATAGCTTTACGGGTTATCCTACACAATAAAGAGGTGAGAAAAATGGGCAAAGACAGACAAGAGAAGAAATTGCGGGCCTCTAAGCGGGTCGAATCTGACCGTGACCAGGCATTAAACAAAAAAGGAGCCACAAGACTCGATACCCCTGATGAAGCGCGTGATGATCAATAAACTATTTCGCACTTTCTCATTCATTGTCATTGGCGGCAGTCTTTATATGGCCATCGAATGGCTATGGCGCGGATACTCCCATTGGTCAATGGGTTTATTGGGCGGGGTTTGCTTCATCCTAATCGGAAGCATGCATTCCTTAAAATTGCCCCTTATTGGGCAAGCCATTGCAGGATGCTTGATGATCACGATATTAGAGCTGATTTCCGGCCTCATTCTAAATGTTTGGCTGCAATGGGGGATTTGGGATTACAGCCATCTCCCCTTTAATTTATTTGGGCAAATTTGTTTATTGTATGCCTTTTTTTGGCTGCCTCTATCACTGGCGGCTATCCCACTCTATCACGAACTTCGCCATTTGCTGTTCCGCTTAGAAAAACCAAAATACCGCATTATCTAAAAATAGGAGGCTTAAATCGAACTGCCGATTCAAGCCTCCTATCTCACATCGTACCTATCCTTAAATTGTTCCTCCGTCATAATTGGGATACCAAGCTGCACCGCTTTTTGATATTTCGCCGTGCCCATTCCATTGGTGCCCATAAGCAAAAAGTCGACTGATTTTGTCACTGTTCCTGCCAACTCTCCTCCTAAGGCTTCTATATCCTTTCTGAAATCATATCTTCTTTTGGAGAGTACACCTGTTATGACAACTGTTTTTCCATCTAATCGGCTTTTTGTAATAGCCGTCCTATATAGCAACTCTTCCTCCTCTGTAATCACCAGCACTCCTTCAAGCTCGTAGCCTGTACCATAAGTGAGCATTGCCGCACACTCATCAGCCATATACTCAACTGAATCCTGGTTAAACACACGATGATAAGGAACAAGAAAACCCAGCTTATCAAGGAAAGGCAAATCGACAAGCAAAGAACTGGTCTTAAATACCATCACCCGTCTATTCCTCTGAACCTCACGATCTGCATTATCACATAACAAACTGATTTCAGGATTCACCTCACGGAACGACGATGTATAGAATAAGCAGCCCCTAACCGTCAACGGCTCATCATAGGAAATAAAACGAGGCACATCCTGGCTGAATGCAAGGATAGACGTAACATCCTTCCCTGTCGTAGAATCGTCTGCTGTACAGGCATACCGTAATCGTCCATGATCATAATGCAGCTCCACTTCAATTCCTTTTGGCAGCAATTGCAGTAAGACAGACTGCTCGAGTCCCGCCAAATAGTCAATCAACTTCGCTTGCTCTGTTATTTCATTAACCTTCCTATTAATCGAAATAGAAATCTCTCCATCAACTCTATTAATTTCTTTCTGTGTCGGGGATTCAGCAACAATAAGCTCAGGATAAGACCGTTCCCATTTCTCTAATTCACAGTAAAGGACGGCATATTCTTCAGCTGAAGCATCCACTTCACTCATTTGTTCCCGCAGCCAAACAATCCGCTCCTCTATCTCCTTTAGTTTATCTACATACATATACATCCTCATCTCTTCGTTCACCTACATCCATTGTACAAGGAAAGATGGATAATACGGCCCAATAAAATATGGAAAC
>CAJGCH010000311.1 GCA_904501845.1 uncultured Bacillaceae bacterium
AGAGGCCACACCCGTTCCCATTCCGAACACGGAAGTTAAGCTCTTCAGCGCCGATGGTAGTTGGGGCTCACGCCCCTGTGAGAGTAGGACGTTGCCGGGCAAGCAGAAACCAGTTCAGTGATGAGCTGGTTGTTTTGTATGTAAAAATCTCGAAAGAGATTTCATAGAAGAAGTAAAGAACACTCACACTGACTGTCAGCAGGCATCACCGAATGGGGTGAAGCAAGGAGGTCAAGGAGGCAAGTGAGAGAAGCGCACCGATGGCAGTTGGTGCTGCGAGTCTCCTGTGCGAGTAAGAGTGGCGGGCAAGTGAAAACCAGTTCAATTGAGCTGGTTTTTTATTGTATATTCATGTTCGATGAGAGAAAGTTTAAAAGCTCTTATTAGCTTCATGTCAGCAGATTAATTTTTGGGATTTTAAAGACAGCATTCTTCTTTTGTTTATCTTTGTTCTCCGCGTGTATTAAGTGACCCCATTGACAGAAACAGGTATTGTTAAAATAAATTGAAACTATAAGGGGGAGTTAAATTTGATATACCGGAAAGCAACGACGAACGATGTAGCCGAAATGATGAAGTTGAGAAAACGGCAGTTAATAGATGAAGGAATAGAGCCTTCCGTTAATATGGATGATGAACTGCTATCATTTTTTGAACGTAAGCTTCGTGATGGGACATTGATTCAATGGCTTGTGGAGGATCAAGGTGAAGTAGTGGCTTGCGGGGCTGTGCTGTTTTATGAATTTCCTCCAAGTTATACGAATAAGACAGGAAAGAAGGCGTATATTGCCAATATGTTTACGGATGAAAATTTTCGTGGAAGAGGCATTGCGAAAGAACTGTTAGCGAAACTCGTTAAGGAGGTTCGGGCAGCAGGAATATCAAAGATTTGGCTAGGGGCTTCAGAAATGGGAAGACCTGTTTATCGGAAATTTGGTTTTATTGAAAGCGATGAGTATTTGGAATTGGACTTGGCAAAATGGACAGTGAAATGAATATTAGAGTATTAAATACTGGTGAAAAGCCGCCTATGGAGCTTCTGCTATTAGCCGATCCATCCCAAGCCATGGTGGAGGCATATATAGATAGAGGCGAGTGCTTTGTCGCTGAAGAGGGCAAACAAGTCATTGGGGTATATGTCCTTATTTCTAGTAGCCCAGAAACGGTAGAAATCATTAACTTAGCTGTGGCAGAAGAACATCAAGGAAAAGGCATCGGGAGGGCATTGTTGATGGATGCGATTCAAACAGCCAAAAGACAAGGATATAAAACGATTGAAATAGGTACGGGCAATTCAAGCATTGGCCAATTGGCTCTTTATCAAAAATGCGGGTTTAGGCTAACAAGTATTGATCGAGATTATTTCAATAGGCATTATGAAGAAAAAATTTATGAAAATGGGATACAGTGCATAGATATGGTGAGGCTGTCTCAAGATTTATAATCGGAGGAACAAGGAAAACCATCCTCTAATCTCGAATTCATTATCGATAGAGAATGGAGGAGAAAAATATGGTGAATGAACAAATCAGACAAAACAAGGAGAGCTGGAATGCGGTGGCTCATCACTTTCATGGAATAGATGCGCTCCCTCATTATGGTCCTTTTGCTCAGACGGAAGACGAGCTAGGCTTGTTCGGAGAGATGAGGAATAAAAAGGTCCTTGAAATTGGTTGTGGGAGTGGTCATTCCTTGCGTTATATGCGTGAAAAGGGCGCAAGTGAACTCTGGGGAGTGGACTTGTCTGACGAGCAAATAATAGCGGCAAAAGAAATACTGCAGGGAGCAGAGGATAAGCTTTTTTGTGCACCGATGGAGAATGAAATCGGTCTGCCGAAGGAATATTTCGATTATGTTTATTCCATCTATGCAATTGGATGGACAATGGATCTGTCAGCTACCTTTAAGCTGATTCATTCCTATTTGAAAAAGGGCGGCGTCTTTATCTTCAGTTGGGATCACCCGGTGTATGCTCATTTGAAAAGCCAAAACGGTCGAATCTATCTGGATGATTCTTATTTAAAGGAAGAGATACAAACGTACGAAAACTTCAAGGGTGAGGATGCTTCTCTGTTTATCCGGAATAGAATGTTCAGCACATACATAAATGAATTAATCCAAGCAGGCTTTGCAATCGATAAGGTAATTGAAAGTGAAGTATCAACGGACTATGATTTCATGAAAGAGGAAGAATCGGAACGTTATTATTCCTTATATAAAGCCAGGCGATTCCCGGCCACGATGATCATTAGGGCGGTGAAGAAGCAGTGTTGATTATGGAGGGATAAAATGAACCTTGGTCAACCGCTTGCTGCTGGAAATACAGCTGTCATCTATCGACTTGATGATAAAATCGTTAAAGTATTTAAAGAAGGCTTCTCGAAAACTGAGTCAGTTTATGAAGCGAAGAAACAAGCATCCGTTTATGAATGCGGTCTAGTTGTGCCTGAAATTCTAAAGGTAATAGAAATCACTGGCAGACAGATGATTATCATGGAGTACATAGAAGGGGCAACTTTAGGTGAACGATTATTAGGAGATAAGGGGCAGGCTGATTATTATATCGATATTTTTGTCCGAGAACAGCAAGCCATCCATCAAGCATTCGTTCAAGAAACGTCTATTGAATGGATGACGGATAAATTGTCTCGTCAAATCAACTCCAGTGATCATCTCCCTGAAACGATGAAGGCATTATTGCTAAAAAGGCTGAACTCGCTGGAATTTGAACCAAGGCTATGCCATGGGGATTTTCACCCTTTTAATATAATCATGAATAAAGAAAGATTGACCATTATTGATTGGGCAGATTCCAGTTTGGGGGACATCAGGGCAGACGTATATCGTTCATTTCTGTTGCTCTCTCAGTCATCAGTAAACATAGCGCAAAAATATTTACGCAGATATTGCCATTTATCGGGGTTATCACAGGAGGAAGTCTTTAAATGGGCACCCATTATTGCTGGTGCAAGATTATCGGAGGAGATTCGATTGGAGGATAAGAAGTCTCTTAGAAAGATAATCGATACTTTCATCTAATGTTATATGGGGTTCCGAAACATTCGGAACCCCATATAACACCCTTGCTTTAACTAATCAATCGATTGATTAATGTGTTATTCCTTCATTATTAGCGCAATATCCCAAATGTCATAGCTATCTCCCGCCAGAACAGGAGGAAGTTGCCGGAGTTCCTTTCTTTTCAATCATACGTATGTTGACCTTCAAGTTGGGCTTTCAAAAGAAGCCGGTGGCTTCTGAATCTAAAATTAAAGCATTTCTTGAGCCTTCTATGAATTATGTAAGAATGCTAGGGGAAAGACATAGAATAATAGGAATATGAGTTCTGGATATAAATAACAGTTTCGTTTTGGGGGAAAAGATGG